>NZ_JBHVJT010000005.1:1828-123555 GCF_042798815.1 Kitasatospora sp. NPDC057738
CCTTCGAGAGGGCAGGCCTGTGGGAGGGTTGTTTTCTCAACCCCTCCCGGGGAGCAGGGCGTCTCTCCCCCCCCCCCCCCCGCTGCCCATTTTCCCGCGTCCGTCCCGCCTCCCGCAACGACCCGCCCGCGGCCATCGACACCTTCGTCCTGGCCTGCGACGAACACGACGCCAAGCCCTGCCGCTTGGACCTACGACGGCAGCCCACTCAAAGCCGCATGGACCCCCGAAGGATCAACGCGGCACTGCCCTAGTCCTGGAAGGCCACTTCCGGGTTGTTCGGCGAGGGGCCGTCCAGCAGCGGGCTGTGGATGCCCTTCAGCGTCTGGTCGAAGAACGCTGTCACGTACTCGCGGGTGATCACCACCCCGCGTTCCGGGGAGAGGGGCGGCGTCGGGAACCCGGCCTCCTCCAGAAGCACGTCCAGGTCGGTGAAGCTGGTGTGGTCGGCGCCGGCGACCGTCAGCCACTTCTTGTAGCCGCCGAGGGCGGCCCAGGCCTGCCCCCACGTGGTGTCGTGGCTGCTGGGCAAGTGGTTGGCGGCCGCGCCCAGCATGAGGAACGGCCGGTTGATCCGGCCGGGCATCGGGGCCGGGTGGAAGGAGCCGTCCATGTTCACTCCGGCCCGTACTCGCGGGTCGGCGATCATCGTGGCGGCGGCCGCCGCTCCGCCGATGGAGTGTCCGGCCATGCCGATCTCGTGCTTGTCGATGAGGTGTGCCAGGCGCCACGCGGTACTGCCGTGCGTCAACCGGTCGATCACGAAGGACACGTCCAGCGCGCGGCTGGCGGCGACGGAGTCGAAGTCCAGCGCCGGGTTGTTGCAGATCGCGCACGTCGGCGTCCGGCCGTTCGCCAGCGTCTCGCCGCTGTCCTCGTAGGTGTGGCCGACGAGCGCGACGACGTAGCCGTGACTGGCCAGGTCGGTCGCGAGCGAGGTGAGCGTCATGCGCTGGTCCTCGAACCCGGGTGAGAGGACCACCAGCGGATACTTGCCGCGCTGCGGCCGCGCGCCGTCGAAGGCGTGAGTGGTGACGCCGGAAAGGTTCTGTGGGGTGACGCCGGAGCTCGCCGGCATCCCCCGGAACTGGATGGCTCCGGCTGCCTCGGCGAGGGTCATGTAAGGGGCCGGCGTCCCGGTCCCGGGGACTGCCGGGTAGACCATCGTGACGGCCAGTTGGCGGGGGCCGGATGACGGCACCCACGGGTCGGGACGGCTCGCGTCGGTGAGGTGGATGACGTCCTCGCCGGCGGCGTAGGGGCCGGTCGGCGCGGGGAGCGTGCCTTGGAAGGACCGCGTGGGCGCGGTGGCCGTGGCCGTGGCCGTGGCCGGTGCGGTGTCGAACGCGTGCGTGGCCACCGGTGTGGCCGACGGTGTGGCCGACGGTGTGGTCGTGGCGGCGAACCCGGCGCCGGTTCCGGTGACGAGGGCGGCGAGCGCCAGCACCGCGACAGCGCTGATACGGCGATTGCGTTTCATGGGATCGACGCTAGGTTCCGCGGCTCCGTGTCGAATCGGCCCGTGGATGTAAACACTCCGGTGTCGTTCGTAGCCCCCGCGAGGTACCGGAGTAATCCGCCGGGAGTATGTCGTGCGGCGCGCGGGTTCCCTTCGACGGCAGCCCACGCGAAGCCGCATGAACCCCCGAAGGATCAACGCGGCGCTGCACCAGGCCCCGGCATGGCTGGTCCGACCCTTGTGATCGAACTGGCGGAGCCTGTCCCCTCGGCTGCGCCGGCCGAGTTCAGCGCGTTGATGCGAGGCTCTCCACCCGCTTCGAGCAGCGGCGCCACGGATACTTCGACGTCAACGTGCCTTCGGAGCGGCTGGGCTTTGAGGCGCCGACGGCGGCTGCTGCCCAGGAGATGGACGGTCACCGGCCCTTTCTGGTGCACCTGATGGAGCCGACGTTCGGCGACGGGAGCATCTTCGAGGCCGAACACTCGGGTCCGAAGCCGTGCGAGCGGTGGGCCCGGCCGTCGGCCCTACCCGGGCCAGCCGTTGCAGTTCTCGAAGCCGGTCTCCACGGTGCCGCGGAAGGCCAGCGCCTCGCGGCCGATGCCAAGGGCGTTGAGCAGGACACCGAGCGCCGCGTCCACATCGTCCACCGAGCGGCTCACCCAGACGAACGTGTACGGGACGGTCGCTCCTTCGAGCTCGCTCAACGCGAAGTCCGTCGTCCCGATGCGGAACATGGCAACGTCCACGTAGCCGAGGTCTTCCCAGCCTCGTTCGATGGTCAGTCGCAACCGGGCCGCGAGCGCCGCCAGGGGCGGTTGCAGCCCCGCCACCACTCGAAACGAGCTTGCCGCGTACTCCCACACGCTCGGCTGGAACGCAGGGTTGCGCTTCCCGCCCTGGTACGCGGGAGCTTCCTCCCACTCCGGTTCAGGTCCCGGAACGCTGACTGCCGCCATGTCGATCTCCCCCTCCGAACACCACTGCTGCCGCCCGGTGTTCACCGTATCCGGCGGGTTCGGAGCCGGCAGTGCCCCCCTCGACCCCGGTGCACGAGCGCCCGAGGCCTGACACCCGACCACCTCGCACAGGAAGTCGGCCCCGCCGACTTCCTGCTCACCCCCACCGGTCCCGCATGATGGTGATCATGACTGATGAACATCTGTCCGTGTCCTTCGCCGAGTTGCGCAGCTCGTTCGACGTCGTACTCCGTCATATGGAAGCCGCTGCGGCGGGCGATGCCGTCGCCCTGGACAACGACTACTTCTGGTCCATCCCCCCGAACGACCTCTACGACGTCACCCGGGAGCCGGACGAACTCACCATCGGACAGCTCTCGGAATCCTGGCAGCACCTGCGGGACGTAGTCGCCGACCCGGACCGCGCACTGAGCCACCACCTGACGTGGCTCGCCGACGTCCTCCGGGCCATCGCCCACGAGCACCCGGCATAACCCCCACCCACTCCGCGCGGGAAGTCGAGCCCGTCGACTTCCCGCGCACGTCAACGCTCCGAAACAGCTGGACCCCGAGCAGTCCGGGAAGCCCGAACCCCGCTCATGAAGTTCGGCCTTGTTGGGACTGCTCGGATAGTGTTCGACCGTGAGCCTCGAAGAGCTGCGCGGCCAGTTCTGCTGGTTGACGTCACTCGTCCTGCGGACCGACCTGCAACCCAGCGAAGCTGTCCTCGTGCTGAGTTCGGAGAGCGCCAGTGCGACCTTGCGCCTGGTCGGCATCGTGCATGCGAGAGCCGACCTGGGCGACCCGGACGGCGGCTTCGTGGACGAGGTCCTCGTGCGGGAACTGCCTCAGCACGGCCCGTGGCCGCCCGAGGCCCGTCATCTCCTGCATCACCACGCCAACCGCCGCGTGCTGCACTGGCTGACGATCACCGGCCCGGGCGAGGAGGTGGAGATCCTCGCCGAGGAGCTCAGCGACCGCTGAAGGGTGTTCCGGAAGCCCGGATGCGGGGCACTTCCTCGATCCGGTCCGGGAGTTCGACCGGGCCGACGGAGGTCCCCGGCCGGGGCGGGCCCGGCCGGGGACGCGAACGGCTACAGGTGGACGTCGGAGACCTCGAAGGTCTGGACGCTGTAGGCACCGCAGTCGGACCAGAACCGCCCGCCGTTCATCACGGTGTCCGCGTAGTACTGGTAGCGCTGGCCGTCACCGGCGCCGACGCCGGTGACCCAGCGCTTGACCGCGGCACCGTGCACGCCCGGCTGCGAGAACGCCGACAGGTCGAAGGTGAGCCACTGCGCGTCCTCAAGGAGGTAGGCGACCACGACCAGCTTGTGGTTGACGGCATCGTAGGCCGCGACCGCGTTGTTGTGGCCGGTGTCCATGATCGTCATCCCCGGGCGGATGTGCCGCATGTACTGGGCGAGCACCCAGTACTTGGGGTTGACCTCGACCAGTTCCCCGCTGTCGAAGTTGATCGCACCGAAGCCGTGCCAGTCGAGGATCTGCCAGGCCACCCAGGCCGAAGGGTGGAGCAGGTGCAGGTCGGCGTGCAGGTTCTCGGCGAGGGCCAGGCCGTGCGCCCACCCGTCGCCGTACTCGGAGTTCCAGATCCGCTTGCCGTCGGCGGACACCGCGTCGTACAACCCGACCCGGTCGCCGCCGAGTTCGTCGTAGCCGTGCACGTTGACCCGGCCGACGGCAGCCTTGGTCACGTCGTCGAACTCCGGGCTGGTCCAGGTGTTGCGGGCCAGCGCGGTGCCGTTCTCGTCGAGGCCCGCCACCAGCGTCCCCGTCAGGCCCCGGACGTCCAGCTGGGCGCGGGTCCGCCGGATGAGGTCGGCCTGCTGGGCGTGGGTGTAGTAGCAGCCTTCCTGGGTGGTGTCCATCACCGCCTTGTTGCCCCAGTTCAGGCCCGGCTCGTTGAACGGCTGGACCGAGGCGAAGTCGATGCCCCAGTGGTCGTGCGCATACCGTGCCACCGTCGCCAGGTAGGCCGCGTGGCGGTCGAAGTTGCCGTCCTGGAGGTTGCAGAGGCCGTCGGCGGCGCCCTCCGGGTTGTCGTTCTTGAGCATCCACCACATCGGCGAGTTGGCGAAGAGCTCGAACGTGTCCACGCCCCGGGCCTTCGCCTGCTGGAGCACGCCCCGCTGCTTGGCGTCCAGGGTCCAGTCGAAGCTCGACGAGGACGGGTCGTCGGAGTTCCAGTCGAGCTGGAAGCCCTCGATCTTCTTGAACCCGTCCAGCGGGGACGCCATCTTCCGGGAGCCGATGGTGTTGCTCCCGGACCCGCCGGCGCAGTACCGGACGATGTTCATGCCCAGGCCCGGCAGCTGGTGCCCGAGGAACGGGACGGTGTTGCGGGTGAACAGCAGGTCGGACAGGTCGTCCCGGGGCCCGATCCGGTTCGCCCACCAGCCCAGCGTGGTGCCCCACCCCTCCCAGCGGCGGGTCCACTCCACGTTCGGCGCCGGCGGCTTGACCTCGATCGTTCCGATCGGCTGGCCCGCCCAGGAACGCCCGGTTCCGGAGATCAGCGTCATCGCGCCGAGCGGCACTCCCACGAGTCCGCGCAGCAGCGTACGTCGTTCCATCGGTTCCCCCACAAGTCGTCATCCCCCGCGGTCGCGGGGGTGCCAGTTGTATCGCGCACCGTCGAAATCGCGATGGGCTCAGCGCGTGGCTGCGGCGTACTGGGCCGACGACAGCTCGAACACCCGGACCCGCCTACCGCTGGTGGGATTGACGGTCTCACGGGCCGGATGCATCCCCAGTTTGGTCATGATCCGTTCGGAGGCGTCGTTGCCCACCTGGGCGATGCTGACGATCCGCTCCAGCCCTCGCTCCTCGAACCCGAACCGGACAGCGGCCACAGCCGCCTCGGTGGCCAAGCCCTGCCCCCAGTGGGAACGTCCCAGCCGCCAGCCGACCTCGACCGCCGGCAGGACCTCCGGCAGGAATGCGGGCACCGAAAGGCCGGTGAACCCGGCCAGCTCGCCGGTGGAACGGATCTCCACCGCGAACAGGCCGAAGCCCCGCGACTCCCACTCGCCCTCCCACGCCTGGATCCCGGCGCGGGTCTGCTGCTCGTCACGGACGCTGCCGTCCCGGATCCACCGCATCACCTCGGGATCGGCATTGACGGCAGCCATGGGCGCGACGTCCGCCTCGCGCCAGCGACGCAGGATCAACCGGGGAGTCTCAAGCGTGACCATTCCGTCATTCTGGATCAGCAAGTGGCTCTCCGCCATCCTCATCGGACACTTTCGATCCATGCCTGGTGCCGCGTCAGGCGGCGGCCGCCGCCGGCACGGGTGAGCCCGGCTCGCACGAGGTGGCACGCCGTCACGGTCGCGGCGGGTCCGCTCGTAGGAGCCGGCCCTCGCCACCGGCGAAATTGATGCCCTGGAAGGAGGCGCCGAACCCCACCTGCTCGAAGCCGAGTTCCCGGTGCAGGTCGAGCGAGGCGCGGTTCCTGGCGGAGATGAAGCACCAGACGGCCGACCCTCCTCCCCACGCCCATTCCATCCGGCGCCGGGTCAGCAGCCTCGCGATTCCACGACGCCGCCAGTCGGGATCCACCGTGACACCGGTCAGGTAGTGGCCGGCCGGGGCACCGTCCCCGACGTGCTCGGGCAGGAACGCCGCGCTCGCGTACCCGACGGCCTCACCGGACACCTTCGCGGTGATCACCAGGCTGCGCTCAGCACACAGCGCCCGCCGGATGCGGTCCGCCCATGCGCCCGCCGAACCACCGCGCGCCCGGGCCTGGATCGCGGCCAGCCCCGGCACATCGTCCCCGGTTGCCTCCGCCACCACCGCGGTCACCGGAGCAGGCCGCTCGGCCGGGTCCGGAGCGTAGGCGGCGAACCGCGCGTCCTGCCCTGCCATGTCACCTCCCCGCCGTCCGGCGTCGTCCCGAACCCGCACGCTACGGCGACGGGTGCGGCCCCCGCCACCCGGCCCTCGCCCCGACCCCGGATCCGACCCCGGCCCCGGCCCCGGCCCACCGGAGCGGAACGCCCGGCCGCCGGGCCGGGCCGCGTGCGGGGCCGAGGTACGGGGGCGGAAGCCGCCGTGCGCGGGGCGGGCGCCGTACGCGAGACTGCCGGGATGAACAGGGACGGGGATACGGCGGAACCGGTGACAGAGCTGGTCGGGCAGGCCCTCGGCGCGCAGGACCGGCACGCGTGCGAGGGACTGCTGCGGCGGGCCGCCGAGGCCGACGGGCGCGGGGCGGTGGCGCGCGCGCTGGACCTGCTCGGTTCGCCTCGGCCGGTGGAACGGGCCCTGGGCTGCGACCTGTTGGGGTTCGCGAGCGACGCGCACGAGGACGTCCGGGCCGGGGCGGCCGACGCCCTGGTCGCCCTGGCCGCGCGGGAGTCCGAGCCCGAAGTCCTCCGCTCGCTGGCCCGGGCCCTGGATCGGACCCAGGACCGGCGGGCCGTGCCCGTCCTGGTGGCCCTGGCCGGGCACCGGGACCCCGAGGTGCGGCAGCGGACGGCCATCGCCCTCGGGGGCTTCGACAGCGGGCTGCCCGACGGGCCGGACGTCCGCGCGCTGATCGCCCTCGCCCGGGACCCGGACCCGGAGGTGCGCAACTGGGCCACGTTCTCGCTCGGCTTCCAGTCCGGGGCCGACACCCCGGCGGTCCGGGCGGCCCTCTGGGAACGAACCCGGGACGCGGACCCGGACGTCCGCGCGGAGGGCGTCCGCGGTCTGGCGCGGCGGCGCGACCCGCGCGCCACCGCGCCCCTGAGCGAACTGCTGGCGGATCCGGACGGCGCGGAGGTCCTCACCTTCCGGGCGGCGGAGATCCTCGGCGCCCCCGAACTGCTGCCGCTGCTGGAGGACTACGACCCGGACGACCACGGGGTGGCCGAGGCCCTCGCCGCCTGCGATCCGGCACGGACGGCCCGGCTCGACGAGGCCGCCTGGGCGCTGGTGCGCGCCCTGGAGCGGCTGCGGCCCGAGCTGTCGGCCGCGGTCTGGGCGACCCGCTGCGAACCCGGTCTGACGCTCGGCCTCGGCAGCGGCCCCGACGCACCCGGCTACGACGTCGGGGCACTGCTCGCACGCGCGGGCCACGATCCGCTGCGGGCGGCCGAACTGGTCTGCGGCGACCACCCGGTGACGCGGTCGGACCGCACGGCCACCGGCCACCGGAAGGATTGAACTCCCCCTAGGGTGAAGGCAGTTGGCGATCAAGTGGAGGCCGGTCCAGCTGCGGCCCGAGGAGCCGGGCCGGCCGCCCGTCAGCAGGCGGAGCAGTCGGGAACGGGGGGAATCGTCGGGAAGGTGTCGTTCCCGAGGAGCCAGTCCGTGAGCCATTCCGCCAGGGTGACGTCCTGCGGGGAGGCGTAGTGGTGGTCGCAGGCGTTCTCGTCCATGCCCCACATGGCGCCCTCCGGGGTACTGAGGTCGAGGCACCACCAGATGACACCGCCGAGGGTCACCAACGGCACCACGCCGGGCGGAAAGCCCGGCTCGGTGGCCCATTTCCGGTAGACGCGCGCCAGGGACCCTTCGTGGCTGAACCGCCGCTTCGACTCGGTGAGCGAGACGACGCCGCCGTACGGTCCGAAGCCGCCGTCGGCGACCTCGCAGTAGATCCTCCGCAGCAGCGGCGCCATCGGAAATCCGGTGAGGGCCTCGAACTCGTCGGCGGCCTTCGTCGGTGCGGGCAGGGGAAGACCGCGGGCCTCGGCGAACTCGTGGAGGCCGGCGACGATCTCGTCATCGGTCCAGGCGGGAGAAGTCACGGAGGAACCGTAGCGGCATGATCGCCGGTGCGTCCTCGCGGGTCGTCACAGCTCACCGCGGGAGGACGCGGCCGGTCGCGGCCCCGTCCGGGCGGGGTTCAGGGGCGGTCCTGGAGGAGCGCCTCGCCGAGTGGGGTCAGGGCGTGGCGGACGCCGGGGCCGGTGCGTTCGGTGGTGAGCAGGCCCGCGGCCCGCAGGACGGTGGCGTGGTGGCTCGCGGTGGCGGGCGAGGTGCCGGTGCGGCGGGCGAGTTCGGCCGTGCCCGCCGGGTCGGCCGCCGCCCGCAGGGTGCGGGCGCGGGTGGCGCCGAGCAGGGCGACGAGCGCGCCGCCCGGTTCCGCCGCGGCGGCCGGGGCCCAGACCGACCGGTAGGTGCCGAGGTCGCGGGCCAGCGGGTAGTGGAGCACGGGAGGGTGCTCGGGGCCGCGGTTGTCGGTCATCGCCATCGGCTCGGGCCAGAAGAAGGTGGGCGCGAGCACGATGCCGGTGCCCCGCAACCGCAGGTCCGCGTCGACGGGACAGGGCAGTTCCAGCACCGGCGACTCCCACCGGATGTCGGGGTGCAGCGAGCCGAGCAGGCCGTCCAGCCCGGAGTCCGCCGCGAGCAGCGCCCGCGCGGTGCGCTCGGTGTGCGCGGCGGCGAGCAGTTGGGACCAGTACGGGGCGATCGCGACGGAGTGGTACCCGCGCAGGCCGCGGCCGACGAAGGCGCGCCATTCGCGGTCGCCCCGGTGCAGCTCGCGGATCCAGCGGGGCACCCTCGGCCGGATGCGTTCCAGGATCCGCAGGTCCGCCGCCCACAGCCGGCCGGGCAGCGACCAGGTGTGGTCCAGGCTGTCCGCCAGGGTGGTGGCGTCGGCGTGCAGGAAGGCCTCCGGGGCCTGCGCCGCGCCGGCGGCGGTCGCCAGCTCGAACAGGAGCCGCGACTCGGGGCCCAGGAGCGTGCGGGTCCGGCTGCGCCAGCCCTCCAACGCCACCCCGCCCACGCCGCGGGCCTGCACCAGGGACAGGCTCAGGACCGTCTCGGTGAGCGGGTCGGGTGCCCGCGTGATCCGAACCCTGGTCAGGTCGTCGGGGGTGAAGTGGATGCGCAGCAATCCTGCTCCTCGCGTCACGGGGGCTCCCGAGGGTGCGGCCGCGTCCCGGCACCGGCCCCCCGCCGGGCCTCCGCCCCCTGCGGCCTTCCGCCCACCGTAGACGGACGGCTCCGGCTCGCGGTGGCGTTGCCCGGCTCTGACCGGATCTTGGCGTTTCGGCGGACGACGGGCGCCCGGATTCGATGGAACCCGAAGGGTCTTGGGAGCGAGCACAGCGCTTCGTGAGACTGGCCGCCGAGGGCGCCCCGAGGTGGCGCCCCGACTCTGGTGAGGAGTGAAACCGTCATGCGATTCACCCGTCAGTCCGTCGCCCGTTCCCTCGTCGTCCGCTCCCTCGTCGTCCGCTCCCTCGTCGCCACCGGCACGGTGCTCGCCGCCGCCACCACGCTGGCCACCCCCGCCCAGGCCGACCCGGTGCAGCACCGCTACGCCAACGTCTCCGCCTACAACAAGTGCCTCGACATCCGCGGCGGCTCCACCTCCGAGGGCGCGCTGCTCCAGCAGTTCGACTGCAAGCTCGCCTCGAACCAGTCGTTCTGGACGGACACCTACCTCGGCGACCCGTCCACCGACATGAAGGCCGCGAACTCCGGCCTCTGCCTCGAACCGACCGGCATGGACGCCGGCGCCACCATCATCCAGCGCCGCTGCAACTACAGCCAGGGCCAGCGCTGGGAGCACGTCGCCCAGGCCAGCGGGGTGATCGCCATCAAGAACCGGGCGACCGGCCTGTGCCTCGCGGACGCGGGCGCGCCGTCGGGCAGCCGGCGCGAGGTGCGTCAGCAGCCGTGCGACGGCACCACCACGCAGCTCTGGGTGGTGCGCTGAGTCCGGTCGACCACGACCCCGGCCGGGGGCGTTCGGACGTCCGGACGTCCCCGGCCGGGACGGCGGTTCAGGCGCAGACGTGCTCGTAGGAGACGAGCTTCCTGCCGACGACGCTCCCGAAGCCCACCTGATCGGCCGCGGTGCAGGAGGCCGGCGCGAGCCCGACGACCCCTGGAGCGGCGGCATCACGGCGCCGCGGGACAAGCCTCATCGCTTCCCCCCGGTTCACGACTGCTTCGAACCTACGCCCGCCCGGCCCGTTGATAGCGTGATCGCCATGACGGAGCTGGAAGAGTCGGAAGAACTGGAAGCGCTGGTCCTGACCCCCGACGAGCGGGCACGGGGAGTCCGGGTCGACCGGGTGATGTTCACGATGGACTGGACCGGCGAGGACCACCCGGGCCAGCTGGCGGCATTCGTGGCCGGCCGGGTACGGGCCTTCGGGGCAGAACCGGCGGGCATCGACACCGAGGTGGTCCACCGGGCGGCCGAGGCCGACCCGACACTGCGCCGCGGTGACCTCCCGGTCCGCCAGCTCGACCACCTCGCCGGCGTGCTGGCGGACCTCGGCCGCACGCTCCTGGTGCGGGAGAACGGCACCGACACCTACGAACTGCTGGTCGCGCTGACCGGTGGGCGCGAGCCGACCGGGCTGCTGCACGAGGGCCTCCCGGTGCGGGCCTGGGGCTCGGAGCCCGAGGAGACCCTGGTCAGCCTGAACTGCCCGGACTGCTCGCAGATGCTGGTGTGGGAGCTGCCGCCGACCGAGACCCTCGCCGACGAGCACTGCGACTGCGGCGCCGCCTTGTTCGACACCGAAGGCCGCCCGCTGCCCCACGTCACGCTCCACGCCTGAGCCGGCGCGCTTCACCCGCTCAGGCCGAGGCCCCGCCGACTTCCTGCGCGGAGCTGCGATGTGGAATGCCCCGAACCCGCCCTCGCCGCCTCGGACCTGCACGTGGTGATGTGCTGTGTGCTGTGCACGGTTACCTGTACGCGGTGCTGAGCTGCACTGTTGATGGGGAGTCGAACCCCGCGTTGCTCTTCACGCGCCAGGAGTGGGCCGGAATACCGCCGGCCCTCGGTGTGTGCACGCCTCCGAAGCTGCTACCTGCTCCACATCGTCCGAACATGCCGGACCGTCAGTCCAGCAGATCGACCTCCCAGTTCGTGCGCTGGATCCGCACATCGACCTCGCGGATCTCCCGCGCGAGCGCGTCCGCCTGGCCGCGCAGTTCGGCGACCGGGAGCGCGGAGAGCATCATCAGCTCGGACCGGAGCTGCCGGCCGTATCCCCGGTCACCCGTCCCCGCCGCCGCGTCCGCCGCCGCGGTGACCACGGAGTGACGCAACCGCAGGACGTCCCGGCGCGCGAGGGCATCGGTGAGCGTGCCGTCCGGACCCATCTCCACGGTGGCGTTGGTCCGGTTGATCCGCCGGATCAACGTCTCCAGGGCGTCCAGCACCTCGCCGACCTCGGCCAACAGCTGGGCCGCGTCCTCGGCGGGCGTCTCCCCCTCCTGGTGGCGCGCACTGCTGACGATGCGCGCCCGCAGCTGTTCCGTGCGGCGCGTCGCCTCCGCGCGTTCTGCCAGTGCCTCGGCAAGCTTCATTTCCGCACCTCCCCCTCTCTGAGCTCGCACGAGTATACGAGTGCGAACCGGCCCGTCCGCACCTGGTTTTCCGCTCCATCGGGGCCCTGACCAGCGGCAGAGCCGGAGCCGGAGCGGGCAGCCGGGCCGATGGCTGCTCAGGCCTCGCCCGGGGCGGCGGCCCGGCCGCGGAAGGTGGCGCGGTAGGCCTGGGGCGACACCCCGATCGCCGCGTGCAGGTGCTGGCGCAGCGAGGCGCCGGTGGCGAAGCCGATCTCGGTGGCGATCCGGTCGACCGGGAGGTCGCTGGTCTCCAGCAGGTGGCGGGCGCGGTGCAGCCGTTGCTGGATCAGCCAGCGGCCGGGGCTGGTGCCGGTCTCCTCCTGGAAGCGGCGGGCGAAGGTGCGCGGGCTCATCCGCGCGTGCGCGGCCAGCTCCCGCAGGGCGAGCGGGCGGTCGAGGCGTTCCAGGGCCCAGGCCTGGGTCGCGGCGGTGCCGTTGGCGCCCTCCGGCGGCACCGGTTGTTCGATGTACTGGGCCTGGCCGCCCTCGCGCCAGGGCGGCACCACGCAGTGCCGGGCGACCTGGTTGGCGACGGCGCTGCCGTGGTCGGAGCGCACCACGTGCAGGCACACGTCGAGGCCGGAGGCGGCGCCCGCCGAGGTGAGGATGTCGCCGTCGTCGACGAACAGCACGTCGGCGTCCAGGGCGACGCGGGGGAACATCCGGCGGAAGGCCGGCGCCAGCGCCCAGTGGGTGGTGGCGGGGCGTCCGTCGAGCAGGCCGGCGGCGGCCAGGGCGAACGCGCCGGTGCAGATGGAGACGATGCGGGTGCCGGGGCGGATCCGGGCGAGGGCCGCGCGCTCGGCCTCCGGCAGGTCGGCGGTGACGCGGTGCAGGGCGTAGGGCGGGATGACGACCGTGTCGGCGCTCTCCAGCGCCTCGGGCCCGTGCCCGACGGTGATCGTGAAGTCGGCGTCGGTGGCGACCGTCCGGTCGTCGGTCGCGGCGCACGTCACCACCTCGTACGCTCCCGGCACGCCGGGGAAGACCCGGTTGGGGATGCCCAGTTCGAAGGGGTACACGCCGTCGAGGGCGAGGACGACCACGCGGTGCGGCGGCCGGTCGCCGGGGAGACCGCGGGCGCCGCGGAGACCAGAGGTGCCGCGGAGACCAGGGGTGCCGGAGCCGCGGTGGCCGCGGGGTGCGATCGCAGACATGGCACGATCCTATCGGTCTTTGGCAATCTTGCCATTTCGCAGGTCAGGGCCCCGGTCGCAGGCTTGGTCCATGACCACGAACACGATGCGAGCCGTCACCCAGACCACCCTCGGCGCCCCGGGCGTCCTCCACGAGGCCGAGGTCGAACGGCCCACGCCCGGCGTCGGCCAGATCCTCGTCGCCGTCCACGCCGCCGGGGTCAACCCCACCGACTGGAAGCACCGCGAGCGCGGCATCTTCCTCGGGCAGCCCCCGTTCACCCTCGGCTGGGACGTCTCCGGGACCGTCGAGGCGGTGGGCCTCGGCGTCTCGCTCTTCGCCCCGGGCGACGAGGTCTTCGGCATGCTGCCCTACCCGTACGGCGCCGGCTCGCACGCCGAGTACGTCACCGGCCCCGCCCGGGCCTTCGCGCCCAAGCCCGCCGCACTGACCCACGTCGAGGCGGGCGCGCTCCCGCTGGTGGCGCTCACCGCCTGGCAGGCCCTCGTCGACACCGCCGGGGTCCGGCCCGGGCAGCGGGTCCTGGTGCACGCGGCGGCCGGCGGCGTGGGGCACGTCGCCGTGCAGATCGCCAAGGCGCGCGGCGCGTACGTCATCGGCACCGCGTCCGCCGCCAAGCACGACTTCGTCCGGGACCTGGGCGCGGACGAGGTGATCGACTACCGCACCGCCGACTTCACGCAGGAGGCCCGGGACGTCGACGTGGTCCTCGACCCGCTCGGCGGGGAGGACCGGCTGCGCTCCCTGGAGACGCTGCGGCCCGGCGGCGTCCTGGTGTCGATCCTGCCCCACGACCTCGACGGGCTGGCCGAGCGTGCCGCCGAGTTGGGCGTGACGGCGAAGACCCTGCTGGTCGAGCACGACCGGGCCGGGATGGCCGCGATCGCCGCCCTCGCCGAGTCCGGACAGCTGCGCGTGCACGTCTCCGGCACCTACCCGCTCGCCGAGGCCGCCGAGGCCCACGCCGAGGGCGAGACGGGCCGGGTCACGGGGAAGCTGGTGCTCACCGTCCGCCCGTGACAGCGCCCGGCGGTGTCACGGGCGGACGGTGAGCAGAACCGATCAGACCGGGGCAGAGTCGGACCGATTCGGGCGGGATGGGACGATACCTGCCATGCCAAGCAAGTCTCCCCCGGTCCGGGGCATCGACGCCCCGCCCGACCCGCTCCGCCGTCTGCTGCTCGAACTGGGCGAAGCCCTGCTGGGCGGCGGCCTGCCCGTCCATGACGTCGAAGAGGAACTCCACTGGCTGGGGCGGGCGCTGGGGGCGCCGGACGTACGGGTCGCCGCCCTGACCAACGGGCTCTTCGTCGCGCTGGGGCCGGACGACGCCACCCGGTTCCAGCCGGTCGGCACCGCGCTGCGGTTCGAGCAGACGGCCGACGTCCTCCACCTGGTGCACCGGCTGCGGGCGGGCGAGCTCGACGGGTCCCGGGCGCTCGCCGAGCTGGACGGGATCCGGCGGGCGCCGGCCCGCCGGCCCGCGTGGGTGTCGGACCTCGGGGCGCTGCCGGTCGGGGTGGGGGTCTGTCTCTTCCTGCAGCCGGTGGCGGCGAACGTGCTGGCGGCCGGGCTCGGCTCGCTGATCGTCGTGGGGCTGACCGTGCTCGCCCGGCGGCTGCCGTACCTGCGGCCGCTGCTGCCCGTCACCGCCGGTTTCCTGGTCGCGCTGCTGGTCCTCTCGCTCGCCCGGGCCGGGCTGCTGGAGGGCCCGCTGCGGACCATCGTGGCCACGCTGGCGATCCTGCTGCCGGGCGGACTGCTCGTCACCGGGCTGTCGGAGATCGCCGCGGGTGCGTCCAGCGCGGGTACGGCCCGGCTGGTGTCCGGTGCGGTGCAGCTGGCGCTGTTCCTCGCCGGGGTGGCCGCGGCCGCGACGGCGGCCGGCGTGCCGGCCGCCGCGCTGGCCGACGTACAGGTCGCCAGGCCGAGCTGGTGGGTGATCGCGCTGGGGCTGGCGCTCGCGGTGGCGGGTGTGGTGGTCAGCGTGAACACCCCGCCCTCGGCCGTCCCGTGGATCGTCGTGGTGATCGCGGTCAGCGTCACGGTCCAGGTGGTGGTGGGGTCGGCGCACGGCGCGGCGGTCGGCGGCCTGGCCGGCGCGGTCACCGCCGCGGCCGCGGCCACCCTGGTGCACTGGCTGCCGGGCGGTCCGCTCTGGCAGGTGCTCTACCTCCCGGCGTTCTGGATCGTGGTACCGGGCTCCTTCGGCCTGCTGCACACCGCGCAGATCGAGGTCGGGAACGGCGCGCAGTCGGTGCTGACGGCCGTGTCGGCGGTCTTCGGGGTGTCGATCGGCACCCTGATCGGCTCGGTGATCAGCCGGATCCCGCGTCCCTCCCGCGCCGTGCTGCTGCCCCGGGCCTGAGCCCGGGGCAGGCGGGGCCCCCGACGCGGGCGAAGCCCCCGCTCAGGGGTGGCGCAGGGCCTCGGTGAGCCGGTGGGCGGCCTCGACGACGGCCTGGGAGAGGTGGGCGCCGGGGTGCCGGGTGAGGCGTTCGATCGGGCCGGAGACCGTGACGGCGGCGACCACCCGGTTGGACTGGCCGCGGACCGGCGCGGAAACGGAGGCGACCCCGAGTTCGCGCTCGCCGACCGACTGGGCCCAGCCCCGGCGCCGCACCCCGCTCAGCGCGGTGGCGGTGAAGCGGGCGCCCTGCAGTCCGCGGTGGAGCCGTTCGGGCTCCTCCCAGGCGAGCAGGATCTGGGCGGCGGCGCCGACCTTCATGGGGAGGGTGACGCCCACCGGAACGGTGTCGCGCAGGCCGGTGAGGCGCTCGGCCGCGGCCACGCAGATCCGCACCTCGCCCTGCCGGCGGTAGAGCTGGGCGCTCTCGCCGGTGATGTCGCGCAGCTGGGTGAGGACCGAGCCGGCCGCGGCCAGCAGCCGGTCCTCCCCGGCCGCCGTCGCGAGCTCGCCGAGCCGCGGGCCGAGCATGAACCGGCCCTGGGTGTCCCGGCTGACCAGGCGGTGGTGTTCGAGTGCGACGGCCAGCCGGTGGGCGGTGGGCCGCGCCATGCCGGTGGCGGCGACCAGGCCGCCCAGCGTGACGGGGCCGGCCTCCAGGGTGCCGAGGATCGAGGTGACCTTGTCGAGCACGCCGACGCCGCTCGTGTTCTCCATGTGGGGGTACTCCAGTCTCGGGGCCCGGAGCAGCGGACGGTCGCTGCTCACGGCGGCTCCTGGCGGGGAGCCGGGGGGTGTGGTCAGCGAGGACGGGCCGGGGGAAACGGCCGAATGCCTGCGCCGGGCACGAGACGGGTACGCGAAAGCGCCGGGGCGGGAAGCGCCCGGGCGAAGGACAGCACAGAGAGCACCGTGTCTCCTCATCTTTCCCGCGCCACAGTGGCGACAGGCCGGAGTTGGCACTGCCCCCGGACGGCACGGCGCGTACTTCGGACGCCGGGTCGAACGGGGAGTTGCCGGGGCTTCGTAGGGCCGGTCCCTCCACCCCTCTGGATGATTCGCCAGGAACGATACAAGACTTCCCGGGCCGCTCGGCAAGCCCCCCCACCCCCGACCCCCACCTCCGACTCCCACCCCCGGCCGCCGCCCGCGGGCCCGCTCAGCGGTGGCGCGGCTCCGACAGGCCGGTGCACGGGGCCCGGTCCGGGCCGCCGGGGGCGGTGGCGTCCCAGGCATTCAGGGCGTCGAGGGCGGCGGCGCGTTCGGAGGCCGTCGGCCGGGTGCCCTCGGGGCCGAGCAGGTAGTCGGCGACCGGGGTGAGCAGCAGGGTCGCGTCGCCGGCCGGGAGCAGCAGGGCCTCGTCCCACCGGTGCCGGATGACGGTGCGGCGCAGCAGGGTGCCGTGGCGCGGCCGGAGCGGGCGGTGGCGGCCGCGGCGGCGGCGCCGTTCGGGGGCGACCTCGGTCTCCAGGACGGTGCGCACGTCCCGCAGGGAGCCGAGCGGCACGTGTTCGGCGGCGAGGTCGAGGAGGGCGGCGGCCTCCGGGGCGAGCCGGTAGGCGGCGACCACCGCGGCGGTCTCGACGGGGTCGAAGGGCTGCCCGGCGAGCTGGGCCACGTCGATCACGTCGCCCGCGAGGAAGGCCCGCCCGAGTCCCTCCTCGGCGAGGGCGATCAGGCATTCCACGTGGTCGTCGGCGGCCAGGTAGGGGCGGACCGGGACGGTGGCGAGGTCGCCGGTGAGCGCGGCGGTGGCGACCCGTACCTGGTACCACGGGTCCAGCAGCGGGTCCTCGCCCGGCCAGCGCAGGGTGACGGCGGTGTGCCGGGGCCGCTCGCCGAACAGGGTGACCTCCACGGACTCCACCGGGTGATCGGTGACCAGCCGGTTGACGGCCTGCCAGAGCGTGGCCTCGGTGGGGCTGACGAGGCCGAGCTCGGCCAGCGGCCGGGGCAGGTCGGGCGGGTAGTAGCCGGCCAGTGGCAGGTCGCGGATCGGACGGACCCCGGTGGCGTCGGCGAGGTCGCGCGCGACGCCCGCGTAGCACTCGGCCCGGTCGCGGGCGCGCTGCAGCTCGGCGCGGGCGTGCCGGCCCATCCGGACGCCGTCCCGGGCGAGCGCGGCGAGCACCAGGTACGGGAGGTGGCGCTCGCCCCGGGCGCGGTGGAGCAGGTCGACCGGTCCGGCGGCCGGGTCGACGTCGAGCAGCCGGTGGAGCAGGTCGGTGTTCATGGGGGTCCGCCTCCGAGAGCCGTGGTGGTCGGCCGGACGGCGGCCGGGCGACCGGGGACGTGGCGGGTCCGGCGGTCGGGGCCGGGCCGACTGCGGGCGCCACACCGTCGATTGTGGTCACGGCCGATCAACGCCGGATCACCACCGGGTCGATGATCCCTCGACATCCGCGGGGTGCCGTGGGTTGATAGGGGCTCATCGAATCGGGGGGCGGCACGTGCGCGGACGGGGGCGAGCACATGAGGCGGGCAGGTGCAGGGATGGATGATTTCCGGTTCTCGGTGCTGGGACTGATGAGAGCGCAGCGCGGCGCGACCGCGCTGAAGGTGGGCAGCCCCCAGCAGCAGGCGATGCTGGCGGTGCTGCTGCTGCGGCCGGGCCACGGCGCGAGCGCCACCGACCTGATCGACGCCCTGTGGGGCGAGGAGCCGCCGGGCACCGCGATGACGACGGTGCGCACGTACGCCTGGCGGTGGCGCAAGGTGCTGCACGGCGAGGAACCGGACGCGCCGACCGTACTGACCTCGGTCGGGGACGGCTACCGGCTGGTGCTGCCCAAGCACGCGGTGGACGCCGCGCAGGCGGAGGAGCTGGCGGCGCAGGCCGAGCGCACGGCGGCCGCCGGGCAGCCGCAGCAGGCACGTGATCTGCTGAACCAGGCACTGGAGTTGTGGCAGGGCGAGCCGCTGGCCGGCATCCCCGGCCCGTTCGCGCAGCGCCAGCGCCAGCGGCTCCAGGAGCTGCGGCTGACCCTGCTGGAGGAGCGGATCGCCCTGGACCTGGCGCTCGGCCGCTACTCCCGGTGCATCCCGGAGCTGACCTCGCTGACCACCGAACACCCGCTGCACGAGCGGGCGTACGGGCTGCTGATGCGCGCGCTGTACCAGGCCGGGCGGCAGGCGGACGCGCTGGCGGTGTTCCGCGGCGCGCGTCAGCTGTTCCTGGCCGAGCTGGGCGTGGCGCCCGGAGCGGAGCTGGACCTGCTGCACCAGCGGATCCTGGAGGGCGACCCGGCGCTGGCCGCCCCGGCGCCGGTCCTGCGGCCGGTGTCCGCCCTGCCCGGGCCGGCCGCGCCCGTGCCCGGCCCGGCGGAGCGGACCGCGCCCGGGGCCGGATCGCCGGAGCCGGCCGGCGGACCCGCGGCGCCGGACGCACCCGCCGCCGCCCCGGCCGGGAACGGCGTGCCGGCCCCCAGACCGGCCCAGCTCCCGCCCGACGCGGCCGACTTCACCGGCCGTACGGTGCTGGTGGAGCGGCTGGGCGGGGCCCTCGGCGCGCCCGGCCAGCAGGCGCTGGCGATCGCGACCGTGGTCGGCATGGGCGGGGTCGGCAAGACCGCGCTGGCCCTGCACGTCGCCCACCGGGTGCGCGAGGCCTACCCGGACGGGCAGCTCTACGTCGACCTGCGGGGCGCCGACGCCACCCCGGCCGACCCGGAGGCGGTGCTCAGCGGCTTCCTGGTGGCGCTCGGCGTGCAGGCCGACGCGGTGCCGGACGGACTGGACGCCCGCTCGGCGCTGTTCCGCTCGGTGGTGGACGGCCGGCGGCTGCTGCTGGTGCTCGACAACGTCCACGACACGGCGCAGATCAGACCGCTGCTGCCGGGCGCGGTCGGCTGCGCCGTGCTCACCACCAGCCGCACCCGGCTGTCCGGACTGCCCGCGACCGTCCAGGCCGACCTGGGCGTCTTCGAACCCGAGGAGGCGCTCGAACTGCTGGGCCGCACCATCGGCGCCGAACGGCTGTCCGCCGAGGCCGAGGCCGCCCGGGAGCTGCTGCTCGTCTGCGGCCACCTCCCGCTCGCGGTGCGGATCGTGGCGGCCAGGCTGGCCGCCCGGCCGAGCTGGACGGTGCAGACGCTGGGCCGCCGGCTGGCGGTCGAGCGCCGCCGGATCGACGAGCTGCGCATCGGCGACCTGGAGGTGGCGGCCGCCTTCGAGCTGAGCTACCGCCAGTTGACGCCCGCCCAGGCCCGGGCGTTCCGGCTGGCCGCCTCGGTGGACGGTCCGGACCTCGGACTGCAGGCCGCGGCCGCCCTGCTGGACCTCGACGAGTACGACGCCGAGGACCTGCTGGAGGCCCTGGTGGACGTGGCGATGATGGAGTCGCCCTTCCCCGGCCGCTACCGCTTCCACGACCTGCTGCGCGCGTTCGCCCGGCGCCGTCCGGACGATCCCGGCGCGGCGGTGGCGGCCCGCGACCGGATGCTCGACCACCTGCTGGCCACCGCGTGCACGGCCTTCCAGCACGCCGTTCCCGGGGATCCGGCGGCCGGCGCGCTGGGGCCCGCCCGCAGCGCGGGCGTTCCGCTGGACGGCCCGGACGGGGCGCGGGCCTGGGCCGAGGCGGAGGGTTCCGGGGCGATCGCGCTGGCCGCCCAGGTGGCGGGCTGGACCGTCGCGGACGACGCCGCGGCCGCCCCGCCCGCCGCTGCCGACGGCCCCGCGCCGACGCATGGCCCGACACACGGGCCGGGGCAGGGCCCGGGGCCCGAGCCGCTGCGCGCCGCGATCGATCTGCTGATCGCGCTCACGCCGTTCGTCCTCGCCCCGCCCAGCCGTCAGCTGGCCACCACCGCAGAGGCCCTGGCCGCCGCCGCGGTCCACCGCGCCGACCACCGGGCAGCTGGCCGGGCGCACTTCCTCCGCGGCAACGTCGCCCTGGCCGCCACCCGGCTGGAGGAGGCGGAGGCGGCCTCCCGGCTGGCGGTGGCCGCCTCCCGCTCGGCGGGCGACACGGTGATCCTGCGCCAGGCG
Source organism: Kitasatospora sp. NPDC057738 (assembly GCF_042798815.1). Lineage (NCBI taxonomy): Bacteria > Bacillati > Actinomycetota > Actinomycetes > Kitasatosporales > Streptomycetaceae > Kitasatospora > Kitasatospora sp. NPDC057738. Next base: position 22,143 of record NZ_JBHVJT010000005.1, read on the forward strand.
CTGAACGACCTCGGCCTGGTCTGCCAGTTCCTCAGCCGCTACGACGAGGCCGTCGGGCACTACGACGAGGCGCTGCTGCTGGCCCGCGAACTCGGCCACCGCTCCGGGGCGCTGGTGACGACGGTGAACGCGGCGCTGGCCCGGGTGCGCAGCGGGCGGGCCGCCGAGGCGGTGCCGATCTGCCACGAGGCGCTGGCCGAACTGCGGACCCGGCACGACGATCCGGGCCGGGCGTACACGCTGTACGTGCTGGGGCTGGCGCTGCACGGGCTGGGGCGGCACGAGGAGGCGGTCACCTGGTTCGGCGAGTGCCTGGCGGTGGCCTCGGCGGCCGGTCTGCGGGCCCGGGCGGCGCACGCCCGCTACCGGATGGCGGACAGTCTGCGGTCGCTGGGCCGGACGGACGAGGCGCTGGAGCACGCCGGGCAGTCGCTGGAGCTGTGCGAGGAGCTGGGTGCCGAACGGGACCAGGGCCACGCGCTGGTGGTGCTGGGCCGGACCCTGGCCGACCTCGGGCGGGAGGCCGAGGCGGGCGGCCGGCTGCGGGAGGCGCACCGGATCTTCGTCCGGCTGGGGCTGCCGGAGGCGGCGGAGGTGGCGGGGCTGCTGTCCGCGCGGGAGGGTTCTGCCGCATCGGCCGCGCCGGCTCCGTCGGCCGTATCGGCTCCGCCGGCCGTATCGGCTCCGTCGGTCCCGTCGGCTCCCTCGGTCCCGAAGGGGCGGCGGGCCGCCGACCGGCTCTCGTCGGGCTGCTGAAGAAACGATCCTGCGCCCGGCTTCGGCACGCTCAGGAGCCGGTGCTGTTCCAGTCGCCGGTGCTGCCGTGCCCGGTGCTGGTCGGGGTCGGGGTGGGGACGGCCGTCGGCGTCGCGTCGCCGCTCACCACCGTCGCCGTCCCGGTGCCGGCCGACTCCGCCACGGCGGCCGTGGCGGAGAGGCCCGCGCCCAGGGCGACGACCACCCCGAGGCCGACCGTGAACAGCCGCAGGCGGGTACGGGCGGTGGCCGGACGCTGCGTCATCTCTGGTGCTCCCTTGGGTCGCTTCCCCGGGGGGAAGGGGTTCCGTCGTGGTGTGGCACCAGTCTGGCCGGGGGCGGTCAACGGCCGATCTACAGCCGAGCACCGGTGGTCACCACTGATCACCGGTGCCCGGCCGAGCCGCTTCTCAGACCTCCGAACGGTTCTCCGAACGAATCTCCGAACGGAACTCCGAACGAATCTCCAGGGTGCAGCACTTCACGCTGCCGCCGCCCTTGAGCAGCTCGCTGAGGTCCATCCCGATCGGCCGGAAGCCGCGCTCGCGCAGCCGCGCGGCCAGGCCGACGGCCGCCTCCGGCAGCACCACGTGCAGGCCGTCGCTCACCGCGTTGAGGCCGAACACCGCCGCGTCCTCGCCGCCCACCAGCAGCGCGTCCGGGAACAGCCGCCGCAGGACGGCACGGCTGCCGGCCGAGAAGGCCTCCGGGTTGTACATGATCTCGTCGCCGTCGAGCACGGCGAGCGCGGTGTCCAGGTGGTAGTAGCGCGGGTCGACCAGCTCCAGCCCGATCACCGGCCGGCCGAAGAACTCCTGGGCCTCCGCGTGCCCGTCGGCCACGCTGCGAAAGCCCCGCCCGGCCAGCACGGAGCCCGCGGTCAGCAGCAGGTCCCCCTCGCCCTCGTTGACGTGCTCCGGATCGCGCGTCTCGAAGCCCCGGGCGCGGAACCACTCCAGGTAGGCCGGGCCCTCGGCGGCCCGCTCGGCGTTGCGGAAGCGCGCGCCGAGCACCTTGCCGTCCACCACGGTGGCGCCGTTGGCCGCGTAGACCATGTCGGGCAGGCCGGGCAGCGGGTCGATCAGGTCGACCCGGTGGCCGAGCTCGCCGTAGAGGGCGTACAGCCGCTCCCACTGGGCGACGGCGAGGTCGGTGTCCACCGGCTTGGCGGGGTCCATCCACGGGTTGATCGCGTAGCTGACCTCGAAGTGGGTCGGACGGCACATCAGGTAGTGGCGCGGGCGGGCGGTGCGGGTCATCGGGGCCTCCGGGTGAGGGCGGATCGGGAGGTGGCGCGAGGTGGCGCGGGATGGGGCGGGGCGGCGCGGTCAGGCGGCGGGGTCCGACGGCCGGGTCGGGAAGTCGCGCAGGCCGCGCAGCGGGCTGGCCAGCAGCACCCCGCCGGCCGAGAGCAGCACGCCCGCCATCAGCCAGATGGTGCCGCGGGCGCCGATCACCTCGCCGAGCCAGCCGCCGAGCAGGGCTCCCACCGGGATCGCGCCGTAGTTGAGGGTCGCGGAGCTGGCCCTGATCCGGCCGATCATCTCGGGCGGGCAGTAGGCCTGGGAGAAGCTGCCGGCCAGGACGTTGCCCGCCACCACGCCGCAGACCGCGACGGCCCAGGCGAGCGCGCTGACCACGAGCGGCAGCCGCTCGCCCGCCAGCGGCAGCAGCAGGATGAAGGGCGCGACCACCAGCTCGCAGACCAGCAGCCCGCGCGCGGTGCCCAGCCTGCGGGCGATCCGCCCGGCCAGCATCGCACCGGCCAGCCCGCCGACGCTCACCAGCGCGAACACCGCGCCCACCGCGCCCGGTTCGATCCCCACGCTGCGCACCAGGAAGACCGTCTGCACGGCCTGGATGCCGTTCAGTCCCAGGTTGCCGACCGCCGCGAAGCAGGCGAACGTGCGCAGGTAGGGATCGCGCAGCAGGAACCGGACGCCCTCGCCGATCTCGCGCGGGATGCCGCGCCGTTCGGACACCGGCGGGGGGCGCTCCTCCGTCCTGATCCGCCGCAGGCAGAACGCCGACACCAGGTAGGTGAGCGAGTCGGCGAGCATCCCGCTGGCGGCGCCGAAGGCCTGCGCGAGCAGACCGGCCGCGCCCGGGCCGGCGATCTCCGCCGCCGAGGCCCCGGAGCGCAGTTTGACGTTGGCCTCCAGCAGGTCGGCCTTCGCCACCAGGGTGGGCAGCACCGCCCCGTAGGCGGTGGAGAAGAACACCTTCACCGCCCCGGTCAGCAGGGCCACCACCACCAGCTGGGCGAGGGAGAGCGCCCCCAGCCACGCGGACACCGGGACGCTGGCGAAGAGGACGAGCAGCAGCAGGTCGCAGACCAGCATCACCCGCAGCCGGGGCCAGCGGTCCACCCAGGCTCCGGCCGGCAGGCCGAGGAACAGCCAGGGCAGCCAGGCGGCGGCGTTGATCACGCCCACCGCGAAGGGGCCGGCGCCCAGGGTGACCACGGCCACCAGGGACAGTGCCACGCTTCCGACGGCCGTGCCGAGGGTGCTGGTGGTCTCACCGATCCAGAGCCGGCGGAAGTCCCCCTGGGCCCACAGGCCCCACCGGCCGCGCGGCCGCTCCGGCGGCGCCGGTGATTCGATCGGGACGGTGGTGGTCATCGCGGGTCACGCTCCCGGCTTCTGGGTGTGCCGCTTCTCGGTGTGCGGCTTCTCGGTGTGCAGCTTCTCGGTCAGCACGGCGGCGATCCGTGCGAGGGGTTGCGGCCGGGTCAGCTCGCCGTGGGCGCAGGCCAGGCGGTGGCTCTCGATCCGGCCGTCCAGGTACGGCCGCCAGCTCTGCTCGTACGGCCAGTCGGCGGGCTTGCCGGTGGTCGCCCCGAAGAAGACGGCGTCCCCCCGGTAGCGGGCCGGCACGTGCTCGGCCATCAGCTTGCGGTGCCGGTCGAAGACCTCCGGCAGCACGGCCACGGCCTCCCCGAGCACGGCCCGCAGATCGGCGAGTCCCCGGCCGTCCGCCGGGTCGTGGCCGAGCGAGTGCAGCAACTCCGCGAGGGTGTCGGCGGTTTCGACGGGCGGGGCGTCGGCGGTGCGGACCGCCGGGGCGCCGTCGAGCAGGGCCAGCAGGCCGACCTCGGCGCCCTCGGCCCGCAGCCGCACGGCCATCTCCTGCGCGACCACCGCGCCGAAGGACCAGCCCAGCAGGTGGTACGGGCCGTCGGGACGCACCGCGCGGATCTGCCGCACGTAGTCCTCGGCGATCTCGGCGACGCTCGCCGGCGCGTCGCCGCGCAGGCCCCGGGCCTGGAGGCCGTACACCGGCTGCTCGGGGCCGAGGTGGCGCAACAGCCCGGAGTAGACCCAGCTGATGCCGGCCGCCGGGTGGACGCAGAACAGCGGGGGCCGGTCGCCGCCGGCGCGCAGCGGCAGCAGGACGTCCAGCGCGTCGGGCGCCGGGCCGTGGCCGAGCCGTCGGGCGAGCCCGGCCACGGTGGGTGTCTCGAACAGCGCCCGCATGCCGGGGTCCGTGCCGAGGGCGCCGCGGACCTCGGCGAGCAGCTTCATGGCGAGCAGGGAGTGGCCGCCGAGGTCGAAGAAGTCGTCGTCGATGCCGACGGCCTCCAGGCCGAGCACCTCCGCGAACAGCCCGCACAGGATCGACTCCTGCGGCGTCCGGGCGGCGCGGCCGCCGGCGAGCTGCCCGAAGTCCGGTGCGGGCAGCGCCGTCCGGTCGAGCTTGCCGCTGCCGGTGAGCGGCAGCGCGGCCAGCGGGACGACGGCGGCGGGCAGCATGTAGCCGGGCAGGTGGCCGGCGGCGAAGGCGCGCAGTTCGGCGGGGTCGAGCGGGCCGTCGGCCACCACGTAGGCGACCAGGCGCAGTCCGTCCGCGGCGGGCAGCACGGCGGCGGCGCCGACCCGCGGGTGGAGCGTCAGCACGTGCTCGATCTCGCCGAGTTCGATCCGGAAGCCGCGGATCTTCACCTGGTGGTCGGTGCGGCCGAGGTACTCCAGCTCCCCGTCGCGGGTGCGGCGGGCCAGGTCCCCGGTGCGGTACATGCGCACGCCCGGTTCGAACGGGCAGGCGACGAAGCGTTCCGCCGTCAGGCCGGGGCGGCCCAGGTAGCCGCGGGCCAGGCCCGGGCCGGCCAGGTACAGCTCCCCGGGCACGCCCGCCGGGACGGGGTTGAGGTACTCGTCCAGGAGGTACGCCCGCACCCCGGCGACCGGGCCGCCGAGACCGGGGCGCTCCGCCCCGCCGAGCGGCCGGCCGAGGGCGTAGACGGTGGCCTCGGTCGGGCCGTACAGGTTGTAGGCGGTGGTGCCCGGCGCCGCGCGCAGGCTCGTCCAGAGCTGCTGGCCGACGGCCTCGCCGCCCAGCACCAGGACGGCCGGGGCGGCGCCCTCCAGCAGGCCCTCGGCGAGGAGCTGCTCGGCGTAGGACGGGGTGACGTCCATGGCGCCGATGCCCTCCGCGCGCACGTACCGCACCAGCGCGGCCGGGTCGCGGCGCAGTTCGTCGCCGATCAGGTGCAGCTCGTGCCCGGCGAACAGCCAGAGCAGGCTCTCCAGCGACCCGTCGAAGCAGAGCGAGGCGGTGAGCGCGACGCGCAGTCGGCCGTGCGCGGCCTCGGCGGCGGCGATCGGCCCGGCCCGGTGGACGGCCAGCAGGGCGGCGAGGCTGCCGTGCTGGACGACGACGCCCTTGGGGCGGCCGGTGGAGCCGGAGGTGTAGATCAGGTAGGCGGCGTGGCCGGCCGAGGCGCGCGGGGCCGGATCGGTGTCCGACCCGGTGGCCTCGGCGAGGGCCAGCACGGGGGTGCCGGCCAGCGCCTCGGGCCGGGGCCAGCCGTCGTCGGTGAGGACGAGGGCGGGGGCCGCGTCGGCGAGGGTGCGGGCGGTGCGGTCGGCCGGGTGGTCGGCGTCCAGCGGCAGGTAGGCGCCACCGGCCTTGTGCACGGCGAGCATGGCGACCACCGTCTCCGCCGAGCGCGGCAGGGCGAGGGCGACCACGGACTCGGGTCCGATGCCCCGCCCGATCAGGTGGTGGGCGAGCCGGTTGGCGCGGGCGTTCAGCTCGGCGAAGGTCAGCCGGACCTCGCCGCAGACCAGCGCGACCGCCTCCGGGGTGCGGGCGGCCTGGGCCGCGAAGGCGGCCGGGACCAGCGGGAGTTCGGCCGGCAGGGCGGCGCCGGCGGTCGGGAGCGCGGCGCGCTCCTCGGCCGACAGCAGCTCGATCCGGCCGATCGGCAGCTCGGGCCGGGCGGCCACCGCCGCCAGCAGCCGGCCGAGGCGCACGGCGATCGCCTCGACCGTCTCCCGGTCGAAGAGGTCGGTGGCGAAGTCGATCGCGCACTCCAGGCCGACGGGTGCGCCGTCCGCGTCGAAGGACTCGCCGAGGCCCACGCTCAGGTCGAACTTGGCGACCGTCCCGGCGGAGGACACCGCCGAGGCGTCCAGGCCGGCCGCGGCGAGCGGCGCCGAGTCGCCCCGGCCCTCCAGCAGCAGCATCACCTGGAAGAGCGGGTGGCGGGCCAGCGAGCGGGCCGGGTTCAGCTCCTCCACCAGGCGTTCGAAGGGCACGTCCTGGTGGGCGTGGGCGTCGAGTTGGGTCTCCCGGACGCGGGCCAGCAGCTCGGTGAAGCTCGGATCGTCGGACGTGTCGGTGCGCAGGACCAGGGTGTTGACGAAGAAGCCGACCAGCTCGTCCAGCGCCTCGTCGCCGCGCCCGGCCACCACCGAGCCGATCGGGATGTCGGTGCCCGCGCCGAGGCGGGTGAGCAGCGCGGCGAGGGCCGCCTGCACCGTCATGAACATCGTCACCCGGTGCCGGCGCGACAACTCGCCGAGAGCGCGGTGGAGTTCCGCGCCGTACGGGACGACGACCCGCTCGCCGCGGTGCGAGGCGGCCGCGCGGCGCGGCCGGTCGACGGGCAGCGACAGCTCCTCGGGCAGGCCGGCCAGCGCCTCGCGCCAGTGGCCGAGCTGGCGGGCGAGCAGGCTCTCCCCGTCCTCCTCCCGGCCGAGCAGTTCGCGCTGCCAGAGCGCGTAGTCGGCGTACTGGACGGGCAGCGGCGCCCACTGCGGGGCCGCGCCGCCGGTGCGGGCCGCGTAGGCCGTGGCGAGGTCGCGCAGCAGCGGGCCCATCGACCAGCCGTCCCCGGCGATGTGGTGCAGGACGAGGGCGAGCAGGTGCTCCCCGGGCCCGGCCGGGATGACGTGGGCGCGGACGGGCAGGTCGGCGGCCAGGTCGAAGGGACGGTCCGTGCAGCTCGCCGGCTCGGTGCCGGGCGGCAGCAGCTCGACCCGGACGCGGGCCTGCTCGACGGGCAGGATCCGCTGGTAGGGGGTGCCGTCGAACTCCTCGATCAGGGTGCGCAGGCTCTCGTGCCGGGCGACCACGTCGCCGAGGGCGAGCTCCAGCGCGGCGGCGTCCAGCTCGCCCGCCACGCGCAGGACGAGCGGCAGGTTGTAGAGGGCGCTCGGGCCTTCCATCCGGTCGATCAGCCACAGGCGCTGCTGGGCGAAGGACAGCGGGACGCGCTCCGGGCGTTCGCCCGCCGCGCTCAGTGCCGGTCGCCGCGAGCCGGTGCCCAGGCGGGCGGCCAGCCCGGCCGCGCTCGGCGCCTCGAAGACGTCCCGGATGCCCAACTCGGCACCCAGCGCCGCCCGCACCCGGCTGAGCAGCTTGGTGGCGAGCAGCGAGTGGCCGCCCAGGTCGAAGAAGTCGTCGTCGATGCCGACGCCCTCCAGGCCGAGCACCTCAGCGAACAGCCCGCACAGGATCTCCTCCTGCGGGGTGCGCGCCGCCCGGCCGGCCGACAGCGCCCCGAAGTCCGGTTCGGGCAGCGCCCGGTGGTCGACCTTGCCGCTGCCCGTCAGGGGCAGGGTGTCGAGCAGGACGACGGCGGCCGGCACCATGTAGCCGGGCAGCGCCCCGGCGGCGAAGCGCCGCAGTTCGACGGCGAGTTCGGGCGTCTCCCGGCCCGCCGCGCGGTGGCCCACCGCGCAGTGGGCGACCAGGCGCCGGTCGCCGGTGCCGCTCTCCCGGACGGTGACCACGGCCTGGCGGACGGCGGGGTGGCGGGCCAGCACCTGCTCGATCTCGCCGGGTTCGATCCGGAAGCCGCGGATCTTCACCTGGTGGTCGGTGCGGCCGAGGTACTCGAAGCCGCCGTCGCGGGTGCGGCGGGCCAGGTCCCCGGTGCGGTAGAGGCGCGCGCCCGGCTCGAACGGGCAGGCGACGAAGCGCTCCGCCGTCATTCCCGGCCGCGCCAGGTAGCCGCGGGCCAGGCCGGTGCCCGCGAGGTACAGCTCCCCCGGCACCCCCACCGGGACGGGGTTGAGGTACTCGTCCAGGAGGTACGCCCGCACCCCGGCGACCGGGCCGCCGAGACCGGGGCGCCGCGCCGCGTCGAACGGCTGGGTCAGCGCGTAGACGGTGGCCTCGGTCGGACCGTAGAAGTTGTGGCCGGCGGTGTCGGGGTGCTCCCGCAGCCGCTGCCACAGTGCCTGGCCGACGGCCTCGCCGCCGAGCAGCAGGAGGCGCGGCGCGGGTGCGTCCAGCAGCCCCTCCTCGATCAGCTGCTCGGTGTAGGACGGGGTGAGGTGCAGGGCGTCGATCCCGGCGGCGGCCGTGTGGCGGACCAGCGCGGCCGGGTCGCGGCGCAGCTCGTCGCCGATCAGGTGCAGCTCGTGCCCGGCGAACATCCAGAGCAGGGGCTCCAGGGAGGCGTCGAAGCAGAGCGAGGCGGTGAGCGCGATCCGCTGCCGGCCGTGGGCCTCCTCGGTGCCCCGGATCAGGCCGGCGCGGTGGGCGGCGAGCAGGGCGGCGACGGCGCCGTGCGGCACCACGACGCCCTTGGGGCGGCCGGTGGAGCCGGAGGTGTAGATGACGTAGGCGGCGTCGCCCGGGTCGAGGGCGCACCGCCCCGGGTCGGGCGCGGCGCCCTCGGCGGCCTCGGCCGGCGGGGCGACGTCGGTCGGCGGGGCGGCGTCCAGGACGGCCTGGCCGGCCAGCACCTCGGGCAGCGGCCAGCGGTCGTCGGTGAGGACGAGCGCCGGTCGGGCGTCGGCGAGCATGTGGGCGGTGCGCTCGGCCGGGTACTCGGCGTCCAGCGGCAGGTAGGCGCCGCCGGCCTTGTGCACGGCGAGCATGGCGACCACCGTCTCCGCCGAGCGCGGAAGGGCGAGGGCGACCACCGACTCCCGCCCGGCGCCCGCGGCCCGCAGGCGGTGGGCGAGCCGTTCGGCCCGGGTGTCCAGTTCGGCGAAGGTCAGCCGGACCTCGCCGCAGACCAGCGCGACGGCCTCCGGGGTGCGGGCGGCCTGGGCCGCGAAAGCGGCGGGCAGCAGCGGGAGTTCGTCCGGCAGGGCGGCGCCGGCGGTCGGGAGCGCGGCGCGCTCCTCGGCCGACAGCAGCTCGATCCGGCCGATCGGCAGCTCGGGCCGGGCGGCCACCGCCGCCAGCAGCCGGCCGAGGCGCACGGCGACGGCCTCGACGGTCTCCCGGTCGAAGAGGTCGGTGGCGTAGTCGAGGGCGCAGTCGATCCCGGCGGGCTCGCCGTCGGGGCCGAAGGACTCCTCGGCGATCAGGCTGAGGTCGAACTTGGCGGAGCCGTTGCCCGCCGCGAGCGGCTCGACGTGCAGGCCCGCCGTGGCCGGCTCGGCCCGCTCGTTGCTCTGGAGCACCAGCATGATCTGGAACAGCGGGTGGCGGGCCAGCGAGCGGGCCGGCCTGAGCTCCTCCACCAGGCGCTCGAACGGCACGTCCTGGTGGGCGTAGGCGCCGAGGGCGGTCTCCCGGGCGCGGCCGAGCAGTTCGGCGAAGCTCGGGTTCCCGGACGTGTCGGTGCGCAGCACCAGGGTGTTGACGAAGAAGCCGACCAGCTCGTCCAGCGCCTCGTCGGAGCGCCCGGCCACCACCGAGCCGATCGGGACGTCGGTGCCCGCGCCGAGGCGGGTGAGCAGCGCGGCGAGGGCCGCCTGCACGGTCATGAACAGGGTGACCCGGTGGGCCCGGGAGAGGGCGACCAGTTCGCGGTGGCACTCGGCGTCCAGGGTGAGCGCCACCCGGTCGCCGCGGTGGGAGGCGACGGGCGGGCGGGGGCGGTCCAGCGGCAGCGTCGCCTCGTCCGGGAGGTCCGCCAGGGTCTCGCGCCAGTGGGCGAGCTGGCGGGCCGCCAGGCTCTCGGGGTCGCTCTCCTCGCCGAGCAGCTCGCGCTGCCAGAGCGCGTAGTCGGCGTACTGGACGGGCAGCGGCGCCCGGCCGGGGGCGGTGCCCTCGGTGCGGGCCGCGTAGGCGCCGGTGAGGTCGCGGACCAGCGGGCCGAGGGACCAGCCGTCGCTGGCGATGTGGTGCAGCGCCAGGACCAGCACGTGCTCCTCGGCCGCGACCCGCAGCAGGGCGGCGCGGACGGGGAGTTCGGTGCGCAGGTCGAAGGCGTGGCGGCACAGCCCGGCCACCGTGGCGGCCACCTCGTCGGCGGGGCAGTCCCGGGTGTCGAGCGGGACCACGGCCTCCCCGGCCGGAAGGACGCGCTGGTAGGGGGTGCCGTCGAACTCCTCGATCAGGGTGCGCAGGCTCTCGTGCCGGGCGACCACGTCGCCGAGGGCGAGCTCCAGCGCGGCGGCGTCCAGCTCCCCCGTCAGGCGCAGCGCCAGCGGCGCGTTGTAGAGGGCGCTCGGGCCTTCCATCCGGTCGATCAGCCACAGGCGCTGCTGGGCGAAGGACAGCGGGACGCGGTCGGGGCGCTCACGGCCCGTACCGAGCGCCGCCCGCTCGGAGCCGGCGCCCAGGCGGGCGGCCAGCCCGGCCGCGCTCGGCGCCTCGAAGACGTCCCGGATCCCCAACTCGGCACCCAGCGCCGCCCGCACCCGGCTGAGCAGCTTGGTGGCCAGCAGCGAGTGGCCGCCGAGGTCGAAGAAGTCGTCGTCGATACCGACGCCCTCCAGGCCGAGCACCTCCGCGAACAGCCCGCACAGGATCTCCTCCTGCGGGGTGCGCGCCGCCCGGCCGGCCGACAGCGCCCCGAAGTCCGGTGCCGGGAGGGCGGACCGGTCCAGCTTGCCGTTGGCGTTCAGCGGCAGCGCGTCCAGCGGCACGATCGCGGCCGGCAGCATGTAGCCGGGCAGCGTCCGGGCGGCGGTGGCGCGCAGCTCGGCCGGGTCGAGCGGGCCGTCGGCGACCACGTACGCGACCAGGCGCAGCCCGTCCCCGTCGGGCAGGACGGCGGCCTGGAGCACCCGCGGGTGGGCGGTCAGGGCGCGCTCGATCTCGCCCAGTTCGATCCGGAAGCCGCGGATCTTCACCTGGTGGTCGGTGCGGCCGAGGTACTCCAGCTCCCCGTCACGGGTGCGGCGCACCAGGTCCCCGGTGCGGTACATGCGCGCGCCCGGCTCGAACGGGCAGGCCACGAAGCGCTCCGCCGTCAGGCCCGGCCGCGCCAGGTAGCCGCGGGCCAGGCCGGCGCCCGCGAGGTACAGCTCCCCCGGCACCCCCGCCGGGACGGGGTTGAGGTACTCGTCGAGGACGTGGCAGCGGGTGCCGGCGACGGTGCGTCCGAGGACGGGCCGCCCGGTGGCCTCCAGCGGGTGGGTCAGGGCGTCGACGGTGCACTCGGTCGGGCCGTAGAGGTTGTGGGCGGCGGTGCCCGGGGCCTCGCGCAGCCGCGTCCAGAGCGCCTGGCCGACGGCCTCGCCGCCGAGCAGCACCAGGGCCGGCGCGGGCTCCTCCAGCAGGCCCTCCTCGATCAGCTGCTCGGCGTAGGAGGGCGTCACCTCCAGGACGCCGATGCCCTGCCGGCGCGTGTGGCGGACCAGGGCCCGGGCGTCGCGCCGCACGTCGCCGCCGATCAGGTGCAGCTCGTGGCCGGCGACCAGCCACAGCAGGCCGTCCCAGGAGGCGTCGAAGCAGAGCGAGGCGGTGAGCGCGACGCGCTGCCGGGCGACCCCGGCCATCACGCCCGCGCGGTGGGCGGCCAGCAGGGCGGCGATGCCGCCGTGCGGCACCACGACGCCCTTGGGGCGGCCGGTGGAGCCGGAGGTGAAGATGACGTAGGCGGCGTCGGCCGCCGTGGCCCGCGGGGCCGGGTCGGTCTGCGGGCCTTCCGCGCCCTCGGCGAGGTCGAGCGCGGGGTGCCCGTCGAGCACCTCGGGCAGCGGCCAGCGGTCGTCGGTGAGCACCAGCGCCGGGCGGGCCTCGGCCAGCATGTGCGCCGTCCGCTCGGCCGGGTACTCGGCGTCCAGCGGCAGGTGGGCGCCGCCGGCCTTGAGCACCGCGAGGACGGCCACCACCGTCTCGGCCGAGCGCGGCAGGGCCAGCGCCACCACGCGCTCGGGGCCGATGCCCCGGGCGATCAGCGCGTGGGCGAGCCGGTTGGCGCGGGCGTTCAGCTCGGCGAAGGTCAGCGAGAGCTCGCCGCAGACCAGGGCCACCGCGTCCGGGGTGGCCGCGGCCTGTGCCTCGAAGACGGCCGGCACCAGGGGCACCGTCGCGGGCGGCGGGGTGTGGTCGGCCGCCTCCGCGGCGCGCCGCCCGGCGGGCAGGACGTCCAGCTCGGCGACGGACCGCCGGGGGTCGGCGGCGACCTGGCGGAGGACCGACTCCAGGGCGGCGGCCAGCTGTTCGGCGCTCTCGCGGTCGAACAGGTCGGTGGCGTACTCCAGGACGCCGGCCAGCCCCGCGGCGGCGCCCTCGGCGCCCTGCCGCTCGACCAGGCGCAGGGTGAGGTCGAAGGTGGCCGTCCCGAAGTCGACCGGCTCCTCCGTCACCGTCACGCCGGGCAGGTCCGGGCCGTCCTCGGCGGCGCCCGCGAAGGCCAGCATCACCTGGAACAGCGGGTGGCAGGCGGTCGAGCGGGTCGGGTTCAGCTCCTCCACCAGGCGCTCGAAGGGCACGTCCTGGTGCGCGTGGGCGGCCAGGTCGCTCTCCCGGACCCTCGCCAGCAGCTCGGCGAAGCTCGGGCGGCCGGACAGGTCGGTGCGCAGCACCAGGGTGTTGGCGAAGAAGCCGACCAGCTCCTGCACGGCCTCGTCGAGGCGGCCGGCCAGCGGGGTGCCGATGGGCAGGTCGGTGCCCGCGCCGAAGCGGTGCAGCAGGGTGGCGTACGCGGCCCGCAGGACCATGAAGAGGGTCACGCCGTGCTCGGCGGCGAGCTCGGCGAGCCGGGCGTGCAGGTCGGCGTCGAACTCCAGCGGGACGACCGCGCCGCGGTGGGTGGCGACCGGCGGGCGGGGGCGGTCCAGCGGCAGCGGGAGTTCCTCGGGCGCGCCGGCCAGCGCCTCGCGCCAGTGGGCGAGCTGGCGGGAGAGCGGGCTCTCGGGGTCGTCCTCGTCGCCGAGCAGTTCGTGCTGCCAGAGCGCGTAGTCGGCGTACTGGACGGGCAGCGGCTCCCACGGCGGGGCGTCGCCGGCGAGGCGGGCCCGGTAGGCGTCGGTGAGGTCGCGGTAGAGCGGGCCCAGCGAGGCGCCGTCCCCGGCGATGTGGTGGACGACCAGGACCAGCACGTGCTCCTCGGCCCCCTCGGGCCGCAGGTAGGCGTGGACCGGGAGGTCGGTGGCGAGGTCGAAGGTGTGGCCGGCGAGTTCGTCGCTCGGGCGGTCGGTGACGGTGAGCAGGCCGGTCGCGGGGGCGTCGAGGACCCGCTGGTACGGGGTGCCGTCGTGCTCGCCGAAGACGGTGCGCAGGGCCTCGTGCCGGTGCACGACGTCGCCGAGGGCGGCCTCCAGGGCGGCGGGGTCGAGCGGGCCGCGCAGCCGCAGGGCGAGGGTGACGTTGTAGGTGGCCGAGGGGCCGTCGGCCCGGGCCAGGAACCAGAGCCGGCGCTGGGCGAAGGAGAGCGGCACCCGCTCGGGCCGGACGACGGGCCGCAGCGCCGGGCGGGCCGGGGCGGGGGTGCCGGTCGCGCGGTCGGCGAGCCGGTCGGCGAGCCCGGCGACGGTCGGGGCCTGGAAGAGGTCGCCGATGGCGAGTTCGACGCCGAGCTCGGTGCGGGCCCGGCCGACCAGGCGGGTGGCGAGCAGGGAGTGGCCGCCGAGGGCGAAGAAGTCGTCGTCGATGGTGATGTCGTCGATGCCGAGGAGTTCGCCGTAGAGCTCGCAGAGCACCCGTTCGCGCTCGTCGCGGGGGGCGCGCCCGGTGTCGTCGGCGGCGAGGTCGGGGGCGGGCAGGGCGCGGCGGTCGACCTTGCCGTTGGCGTTGAGCGGCAGCGCGTCCAGCAGGACGACCACGGCGGGGACCATGTAGCCGGGCAGCACGGTGCCGGCGAAGGCGCGCAGCTCGGCCGGGGCGAGCGAGTCCTCGGCGGTGCAGTAGGCGACCAGCCGGGTGTCGCCGGGGCGGTCCTCGCGGGCGATCACGATGACCTGGCGGACGGCGGGGTGGCGGGACAGCGCCGCCTCGATCTCGCCGAGTTCGATCCGGAAGCCGCGCAGTTTGACCTGCCCGTCGATCCGGCCGAGGAACTCCACGGCGCCGTCGGCGCGCAGCCGCACCAGGTCCCCGGTGCGGTACATACGGCCGCCGGGCAGGTACGGGCAGGCGACGAAGCGTTCGGCGGTCAGGCCGGGACGGCCCAGGTAGCCGCGGGCCAGGCCGGCGCCGGCGAGGTACAGCTCGCCGGGGACGCCGGGCGGGACGGGGCGCAGCCGGGCGTCGAGGACGTAGCTGCGCATGTTGTCGAGCGGGCCGCCGATCGGCACCCGGGGGCCGTCGAGGTCGGCGGGGGCGAGCGGGTGGTGGGTGGCGAAGGTGGTGGTCTCGGTGGGGCCGTAGACGTGGGCGAGCAGCAGCCCGGGGCAGGCCTCCAGGACCCGGCGCAGCAGCACCCCGGAGGCGGCCTCGCCGCCGGTGCAGACGACGCGCAGGGCGGCGAAGGTCTCCGGGGCCTGCTCGGCGACGAGGTCGAACAGGGCCTTGGTGAGGAAGACGGCGGTGACGTCGTGGCGGGTGGTGACGGCGTGCAGGGCGGTGGCGTCGAGGGCGCCGGGCGGGGCGACCACGACGGTGCCGCCGGCCAGCAGCGGCGTCCAGATCTCGTAGGTGGCGGCGTCGAAGGCGTGCGGGGAGTGCAGCAGGACGCGCTGGTGGCGGCCGTCCTGCCAGCGCCGGTCGGCGGCGAGGTCGAGCACGTCGCGGTGGCGCACGGCGACGCCCTTGGGGCGGCCGGTGGAGCCGGAGGTGTACATCGCGTAGGCGAGCTGGTCCGGGTGGACGGGCACGCCGGGGCGGTGGGCCGGGGCGCCGGCCTCGTCGCCGGGGCGGACCACGGCGGCGCCGTGCGGGAAGCCCGGGTCGGCGCGGTCGGTGAGCAGCACGGGGGCGCCGGTGTCGGCGAGCACGCCGGTCATCCGCTCGGGCGGCAGGCCGGGGTGCATGGGGACGTAGCAGCCGCCGGCCTTGAGGACGGCCAGGGTGGCGACGACGACGTCGGCGGAGCGCTCCATCAGCATCGCGACGGGGGTCTCGGGGCCGACGCCGAGGGCGGTGAGGTGGTGGGCGAGGCGGTTGGCGCGGGTGTCGAGTTCGGCGTAGGTCAGGGTGCCGCCGTCGTGGACGAGGGCGGTGGCGTGCGGGGTGCGGTCGGCCCGGCGCTCGAAGGACTCGACGAGGGTGCCGCTCCACCGGGGGGCGTCGGTGGCGTTCCATTCGACGAGGATGCGGGTGCGCTCCTCGGGGGCGAGCACGTCCAGGGTGGCGATGGGCGCCTGCGGGTCGGCGGCGGCGCCGGCCAGCAGCCGGCCGAGCCGGTCGGCGAGGGCGGTGACGGTGGCGCGGTCGTAGAGGTCGGCGGCGTACTCGATCGAGCCGGTGAGCCCGGCGGGGGCGCCGTCCGGGCCGTGCTGTTCGGCGATGCCGATGTTGAGGTCGAACTTGGCGACGCGCAGGCCGATCGGTTCCGGTGCGCTCTCCAGCCCGGGCAGGTCGGGTGCGGCGTCCTGCCCGTGGTTCTGCAGCACCAGCAGGGTCTGGAACAGCGGGTGGCGGCCGAGCGCGCGGGGCGGGTTGAGCTCCTCGACGAGGCGCTCGAAGGGGAGGTCCTGGTGGGCGAAGGCGTCGAGCTGGGCCTCCCGGACCCGGCCGAGCAGTTCGGCGAAGCTCGGGTCGCCGGATGTGTCGGCCCTCAGCACCAGGGAGTTGACGAAGAAGCCGACCAGGTCGTCCAGGGCCTCGTCGGCGCGCCCGGCGACGCCGGTGCCGAGCGGGATGTCGGTGCCGGCGCCGAGCCGGGTGAACAGGGCGGCCAGGCCGGCCTGGAGGACGGTGAACAGGGTGGTGCGGTGGGTGCGGGCGAGGGTGAGCAGGGCGGTGTGCAGGCCGGCGTCCCAGGCGAGGTCGACGGAGTCGGCGGCGCCGGTGGGGGCGGGCGGTCGGGGGCGGTCGGTCGGCAGCTCCAGTTCCTCCGGCAGGCCCGCCAACGCGGTCCGCCAGTAGTCGAGTTGACGGGCGAGCAGGCTCTCGGGGTCGTGCTCGTCGCCGAGCAGGTCGCGCTGCCAGAGCGCGTAGTCGGCGTACTGGATCGGCAGCGGCTCCCACGACGGGGCGCCGCCGGCGAGGCGGGCCCGGTAGGCCTCGGCGAGGTCGCGCAGCAGGGGGCCGAGCGACCAGCCGTCGCCGGCGATGTGGTGGAGCACGACGAGCAGCACGTGCTCGGTCGGGGAGAGGGTGAACACCGTGACCCGGATGGGCAGTTCGCGGCTCAGGTCGAAGGTCTCGGCGGCGGCCGCGTCCCGGTGGGCGGGGTAGTCGGCCGGTGCGCGGTCCAGCACCAGGAAGCGCGGCCGCGCCTCCTCGGCGGGCAGGATCCGCTGCACCGGGACTCCCCCGACCACCGGGAACACCGTGCGGAGGGCCTCGTGCCGGGCGACCACGTCCGCCGTCGCGGCGCGCAGCGCGGCGGTGTCGAGCTCGCCGCGCAGGCGCAGGGCGAACGGCAGGTTGTACAGCGCGGTCGGCCCCTCGATCTGGTCGATCAGCCAGAGACGCTGTTGGGCGTACGAAACCGGGATCACGGTGCTTCCTCTACTCACGTCACGGCACGGCACGGGGTGTTCGGGATGGGGGCGGTCGGTCGGCGGTCAGACGGCGGCCAGGTCCGGGCGGACGCTGGGCCGGCAGTCCAGGACGTCGACCGGCTGTCCCATCGAGACGGCGATCCTGCGGTCGCCGCGGTACGGGTCCCGGCCGTGTGCGCAGAGCACGTTGTCGACCAGCATCACGTCGCCGACCTGCCACCGCTCGCGAACGGTCGCGGCGTGGTACGCCTCGTTGAGGGCGTCGACGTCGGCGCTCCCGAGCGGTTCGGCGTCACCGAATCCGGTGTTGAACGGCAGGCCGTCCGGGCCGAACTCCTCGGTCATCGCCTCGTGGATGTCCGGGTCGAGCGACCACTCGTTCCAGAACGCGAGGTGGTTGAACCAGACCTCCTCACCCGTGCGCGGGTGGTGGATGGTGGCGGGGCGCAGCTGGCTGGTGCGCAGGTTGCCGTCCGGGCGCCACTCGCAGGTGATGCCGTTCTCCCGGCAGTAGGCCTCGACCTCGGCGGGGTCCTCGGTGGCGAAGGCGGTGCGCCAGCCGAGGGAGACGTAGTCCGAGTAGGCGCGGGTGAGCGTCCAGCCGGAGGTCCGCCCCCGCTCGACCAGGTGTGCCGGCAGGTGGTCGAGCACCTTGCGGCAGTCGGCGGTCGGGGTGGCCCCGCCCTCCTCGGGGGCGATCAGGCAGGCGAAGAGCAGCCGGCCGGGGAACGTGAGGGTGTAGCTGTTCTCGTTGTGCATCCGGATCGGCTGGGCCGGCGGCAGGTCGGTCGAGGAGAAGACCCCGTTGCCGTAGTCGCTGCGCGGGGTGGCCTTCTCGCGGTAGGGGGTGCGCTCGGGGATGAGCACGTCGCGCACGGCCGCGACGTCCTCGGTGCTCGCGACCGGCAGGCCGCGCAGGAAGATCGTGCCGTGGCGGTGCAGGGCGTCGGTGAGCTCGGTCTCGTTCTCCCGCAGCCAGTCGCAGGCCTCGCCGAGGTCGGCGGTGCGCGGGGCGTGGGCGAGGGCCGGGCGGCCGGGGTTCAGTTCCCAGGTCGGCATGGTCGCGCTCACTGGTGGGCGAGGGAGGCGACCAGGCTGGCGGGCCTGATGTCGGTCCAGTTGGCCTCGATGTAGTCGAGGCAGCCCTGGCG
Organism: Kitasatospora sp. NPDC057738; assembly: GCF_042798815.1. Classification (NCBI taxonomy): domain Bacteria; kingdom Bacillati; phylum Actinomycetota; class Actinomycetes; order Kitasatosporales; family Streptomycetaceae; genus Kitasatospora; species Kitasatospora sp. NPDC057738. Next base: position 40,024 of record NZ_JBHVJT010000005.1, read on the forward strand.
GGTGTCCTCGCCGTGGACGGTGGTCCAGCCGGCGGGCACGTCGATCCAGACCGGCCAGAGGGAGTGCTGGTTCTCGTCGTTGGCCAGGACCAGGTAGCCGGCGTTGTCGTCCTCGAACGGGTTGCTCATGGTGTCCTCCTTGGGTTGATTCGAAGGTACGGGCGGCCCGGGGCCCGCAACGGCAGGAGGCGAGGCAGGTACGCGGCAGTTCGGTGCGGGTGGCTGCCGGCGCCGGACGTCAGCGCGGGAGGAGGCGGACCGGGAAGCGGTCCAGGCCGAAGTTGATGATCGAGCGGTTGTGGGTGACCGGCCCGGTCGGTTCGATGACGGCGACGCGTTCCAGCATCGCCGTGAACAGGGCGCCGAGTTCGGCCTTGGCCAGCGGTGCGCCGATGCAGTAGTGGGCGCCGAGGCCGAGGGCGAGGTGCTTGTTGGGGCTGCGGTCGAGCAGGATCTCCTCGGGCCGGTCGAAGGCCTCCGGGTCCCGGTTGGCGGACCACACCCAGACGGCGACCCGGTCGCCGCGCCGGATGGTGTGGCCGTCGAGTTCGGTGTCCCGGCTCGCGGTGCGCAGGGTGTGCAGCCCGACCGAGGTCCAGCGCAGGAGTTCGTCCAGGGCCGAGTCCATGCCGACCTCGCCGCGCTGCAGCTTCCGCCACAGTTCCGGGTTCCGGGTGAGGGTGTGCAGGCCCATGGCGGCGGTGTGACGGACCGTCTGGACGCCGCCGACCACGATGTTGTCCAGGTTGAGCACGACGTCCTCGACCGGCAGCAGCTTGCCGCCGACCCGGTAGGTCGCCATCTTGCTGATCAGGTCGTCCTTCGGGTTCGTCCGGCGCAGCATCACCTGGTGCAGCAGGTACGGGATGAGCTGCTGGTGGCCGGCCCGGCGCTCCTCGGGGGTGTTGCCGAGGAACGCGACGTCGCAGACCCGTTCGACCATCTCGCGGTCCTGCTCGGGGACGTCCAGGAGGTCGCACATGACGGACAGCGGGAGGGCGGAGACGGCGTCGACGAGGTCGACCTCGCCCAGTTCGACGGCCTTCTCGACGATCGAGGCGGCGAGGTCGGTGATGCCGCGGGCGGCGCCGCGCACCGGGCCGGGGGCGAAGAACGGGTTGGCGGGGGCGCGCAGTTCGCGGTGCCGGGGCGGGTCGGTGAGGGCCATCATCCGGCCGGAGCCGACCGGGACGTTGCCCTCGCCGGCGCCGAGCAGCGAGCCCTGTTCGGAGCTGTAGAGGGCGGCGTTGCGCAGCACCTCGGCGGAGTGCCGGTAGGAGAGCACCGACCAGACCTGCCCGTCGTCGACGGTGTCGGTGCGGTGGACGGCGGACTCCCGGCGCAGCTCCGCGACCAGCGCGGGGGTGTCGGGGCGGGCCCACAGGTCGGGGTCGGTGAGGTCGACCGCGGTGGTGGTTGGCATCAGTGCTCCGTCGTGGACTGGTGGGCGGCGCCGGGCCGCGCGATGAGGGAGGAGAGCAGGTCGACCGGGCCGGGCCGGTCGACGGTGGCGAGCAGGTGGCCGCCGGGGACGACGTGGTGGCCGGAGCCGCCGCGGGTGTGGGCGGCCCAGCCTTCGAGGCCGCCCACGGCGAGGAGGGGGTCCTCGACGCCGACGACGGTGTGCAGGGCGGAGCCGATCGGCGGGTGGGGCCGGGGCCGGTAGGTGTCGACCACGGCCAGGTCGGTGCGGATGCCGCGCAGCGCGTTCTCCTTCAGGTCGGCGTCGCCCTCGACGAGTTCGCCCATCCCGGCCAGCCGCAGCAGTTCGTCGGCGGTGTACCGGGGGCGGTCCGCCCCGGCCCAGGCGGCGGGCGGCGAGGCGGCGGCGGCGACGACCAGCTCGGGGCGCCGCTCGGCGGGCAGCGCCCGGGCGACCTCGTAGCCGAGCAGGGCGCCGAAGCTCTGCCCGTAGAAGCCGAACCGGCCGGTCAGGTGCGGGGTGAGGGCCTCCAGGACGGCGTCGACCAGCAGGTCGAAGCTCGCGGGCATCGGGTGGCCGAGCCTGCCGCCGCGGGCCGGCGGTCGCAGTGCCCAGACCTCGGCGGCCGGGGCGAGGGCGCGGGCCAGCGGGGTGTAGGCGGTGGCGTCGCCCCCGGCGTGCGGGAAGCAGAACAGCCGGTAGGGGCGGTGGGGTTGGGGCACTGGGACGAACAGCCAGTCCCCCTCGACGCGGGGCCGCACCCGCAGCGCGGTGGTCATGCGCCGGCCGCCCGGGCGCGGGCGGTCAGGGCGGGCCGGGGGGCGGCGGCGCCGGCCGCGGCGGCCTGCCCGACGGTGGCGGTGAAGGCGGCCAGGTCGGCCGAGTCGAGCAGGTGGCGCAGCTGGAGTTCGATGCCGAGCCGGCGGCGCAGCAGGTGGACGACCCGCAGCGCGGCGATCGAGTGGCCGCCGAGCGAGAAGAAGTCGTCGGTGGGCCGGACGCCGGTGACGCCGAGCACGGTGCTCCAGACCTCGGCGACCTGCTCCGCCAGTCCGCCGGTGCCGGCCGCCGCCTCCTGTGCGGGGGCGGCGGGGGCGACGGGGACGGGCAGCGCCGCCAGGTCGACCTTGCCGTTGGGGGTGAGCGGCAGGGCGTCCAGCACGGTGATCACCGAGGGCACCAGGTGGGCGGGCACGGTGGCCCGCAGCCGCTCGGTCAGCTCGGCGGCGGTGACGGCGCCGGTGACGTAGCCGGCCAGGCGCCGGTCGCCGGGGGCGGGCTCGTGGACGGTGACGGCGGCGGCCTGGACGCCCGTCAGCCGGGCCAGGGCGTGCTCGACCTCGCCGAGCTCGATCCGGTAGCCGCGCAGCTTGACCTGGCGGTCCACCCGGCCGACGTACTCCAGCCGGCCGCCCTCGCCGCGCCGGGCCTGGTCGCCGGTGCGGTACATCCGGGCTCCCGGCCCGCCGGACGGGTCGGCGACGAAGCGCTCGGCGGTCAGTGCGGACCGGCCGACGTAGCCGTGGGCGAGTCCGGGCCCGGCCAGGTACAGCTCGCCGACGACGCCGTCGGGGACGGCGGCGAGCTTCTCGTCCAGCAGGTGCAGGCGCACCCCGGGCAGCGGTTCGCCCAGGTGCGGCCCGGGGCCGCTGATCGGCGCGGTGACGGCGTCGACGGTGCACTCGGTGGGCCCGTACAGGTTGAGCGCGTCGATGCCGCCGTCGGCCAGCTCCCGCCAGGTGCGCTCGGGGACGGGCTCGCCGCCCATGAACAGCCGCGGCACCCGGGCGCCGGCGAGCGGCTCGCGCAGCAGTTCCCAGTGCGAGGGGGTCAGGTCGAGGTCGGTGACGGCGTGCTCGGCCAGCAGGGCGGCGACCCGGGCCGGGTCGGCGCGGTGCTCCTCGCCGATGACCAGGACGGTGTCGCCGCGGCAGATCCGGGCCCACTGCTGGACGGAGGCGTCGAAGGAGACGCTGGCGTTCCAGCCGACCACGCCGGGCTCGGCGCGGTAGGCGCCGGTGGCCTCCAGGGCCTCGACCAGGGCGGCGACGGCGCCGCGCGGCACCTCGACGCCCTTGGGGCGGCCGGTGGAGCCGGAGGTGTGGATGACGTAGGCCGGGTCGAGCGGGTGCGCCCCGGCCGGCAGGTCGGGCCCGTCGGCGGCGGCGTCCGGGCGCAGCACCGGCACGCCCTCGGCGGCCGGGAGGCCGTCGGCGCTGATCAGGGCGGCGAGCCCGGCGTCGGTGGCCATGAAGGCGAGCCGCTCGGCGGGGTAGGCCGGGTCGAGCGGGACGTAGGCGGCGCCGGCCCGCCAGACGGCGAGCAGGGCGACCGGCAGGTCGGCGGTGCGGCCGAGGTGGACGCCGACCCGGTCGCCGCGGCCGACGCCGAGGGCGCGCAGGGCGCGGGCCAGGGCGGCGGTGCGGCGGTCGAGTTCGGCGAAGTCCAGGCGGTCGGCGCCGGCCAGCACGGCGGTGCGCCCGGGGTGGGCGGCGACGGTGGCGCGCAGGCGGTCCAGCAGATCGGTCATGACGGGTCCTCAGAGGTCTCGGGCGGCGGCGGCCATGGTGTGCAGGGCGGTGGCGTAGGTGTCGATGAACTGCTCGGCGGTGCTGTCGGTGACCAGCGAGCGCTGGTGGTCCACCGCGAGCAGCACCCGCTGGGTGACCGGGTCCTGGATCACCGAGGCGCCGAAGGCGAAGCTGTTGGGTTCGTGGCGCAGGGTCGGCTCGGTGCCGATCCGGCCGTCCACGATGCGGGCCGAGCTGAGCCGGCCGAGGGCGTGGAAGCGCAGGTAGCCGAACTGGCTGTCCAGCGCGGTGTCGGTCATCAGCCGGGCGAGCCGGGCGAAGGGCACCCGGCGGTGCGGCATCATGTCCAGCTCCTCCCGGTGGACCTCGCGGACCAGGGCGAGCAGGTCGCCGGTGGGCTCGCAGCTCAGCGGGACGGTGTTGAGGAACAGCCCGTACACCTCGGTGCCGCCGAGCCGTTCCAGCCGGCCGTTGACGGCCAGGCCGGTGGTGACGCGCGGCTTCCCGGTGACGGCGGCGAGGGCGTGCAGGTGGGCGGCGAGCGCGACCGACTTGACCGGCACGCCGAGCGCGTCGGCGACGGTCCGCAGCTGGTCGGGCGCCTCGGGCAGCACCCGTTCGACGGTGCGCGGCGCCTCGTGCACGGACTCGCTGCCGGGGAACAGCTGGCCGCTGACGCCGGACAGCCGCTCGCGCCAGTAGCCGAGCGAGCGCTCGTCCCGGGCGGCCTGCCGTTCGACGGCCACGAAGTCGCGGAAGGCGGTGCGCGGCGGCGGGGTGGGCGCGCCGAGCGGATCGGCGGCGAGGGCGCCGTGGCGCTCCAGGATCTCGGTGAGCAGCGAGGTGAAGCTCCAGCCGTCGAGGATCGCGTGGTGCTCGGAGACGGTGAGCTGGAAGGCGTCCTCGGCCAGGCGCTGCACGGTGATCCGGAACAGCGGCGGGGCGGTGAGGTCGAAGGGCGTCCACCGGTGGGTGTCGAACACCTCGCGGATCGCGGTGTCCTGGTCCGCTTCGGCCGCGCCGCGCAGGTCGGCGAACTCGACGGGGGCGGGCAGCCGGCCGTGGACGAGCTGCAGCGGTTCGCCGTAGCCGGACAGGTCCAGGCCGGTGCGCAGCACGGCGTGGCGGTCCAGGGCCTCGGCGACGGAGCGGCGGAAGGCCTGTTCGTCGAGGTCGCCGGAGATCCGGTAGGAGTTGACGTTGTGGTAGCTGTCGGTGCCGCCGGCGATCTCCATGTGGAAGACCATGGAGAGCTGCATGGACACCATCGGGTAGGCGTCGACGACGCCGGGCGGCAGGTCGGCGCGGTCCTCCGGGGTGATCAGGGCGAACGGCTCGTGGGCGTCCGGGTCCTCGGTGACGGGCTTCGCCAGCGGCAGCAGGGCGGCGACGGTGGGGGCGTTGAAGACGTCGCGCAGGCTCAGCCCCCAGCCGCGCTCGTGCAGCGCGCCGGCCAGCTGGACGGCCCGGATGGAGTCGCCGCCGAGGTGGAAGAAGTCGTCGTGGACGCCGATGCCGTCCACCCCGAGGACCTCCGTCCAGACGGCGGCGAAGGCCTCCTCCTCCGGGGTGCGCGGCTCGACGTGGCGGCCCGCGGCGGCGGCGCTGCGCTGTCCGGGGGCGGGCAGGGCGGCGCGGTCCACCTTGCCGTTGACGGTGAGCGGCAGCGACTCCAGCACGGTGAAGGTCGCCGGGACCATGTACGGGGGCAGCGAGCGGCCGAGGAAGGCGCGGACGTCGGCGGGCTCGCGTCCGGTGACGTACGCGGCGAGGCGGTCCTCGTGCACGGTGACGACGCAGGCGTCGACGTCCGGGTGGGCGGCGAGGGCGTTCTCGATCTCGCCGAGCTCGATCCGGAAGCCGCGCAGTTTGACCTGGAAGTCGGCGCGCCCGATGTACTCCAGTCCGCCGCCGGGCAGCCGCCGGGCGACGTCGCCGGTGCGGTAGAGCCGGGCCCCGGGCGGGCCGTACGGGTCGGCGACGAAGCGCCCGGCGGTGAGGCCGGGGCGGCCCCAGTAGCCGTGGGCGAGGCTGCCGCCGCCGATGTACAGCTCGCCGGCCGCGCCGGGCGGCACCGGCCGCAGCCAGTCGTCCAGGACCTGGGCGCTCAGGTGCGGCATGGGCGTGCCGATCAGGCTGCGTTCGAAGCCCGCGCTGCCGGCCAGGTCGTGGGTGGTGACGTGGACGGTGGTCTCGGTGATGCCGTACAGGTTGCAGAGCCGGGCCGGGGGCGGCGGGTCGAGTTCGAACCAGCGCTGGACGACGGCCGGGTCCAGCGCCTCCCCGCCGAGCATGATCCACTTCAGCGCGGGCAGGGCGCGCGGGCTGCGGCGCAGCACCGGCTCCAGCTGGCGCAGCGCCGAGGGGGTGAGGCAGAGGCGGGTGACGCCCTCCTCCTCCAGCAGCTGGGCGAACTCCTCGGGCGAGCGGCTGGTCACGTACGGGACGACGACCAGGCGGGCGCCGTGCAGCAGGGCGCCCCACATCTCCCACACCGTCCAGTCGAAGGCGTAGCTGTGGAAGAGCGTCCAGGTCTCCTGCGGGCCGAAGCCGAAGTGCCGCTCGCCGTCCGCCATCAGCCGGCTGACGTGCTCGTGGGCGACGGCGACGCCCTTGGGGCGGCCGGTGGAGCCGGAGGTGAAGATGACGTAGGCGACGTCGCCGGGGCGGCCGGCGGCCGGCGGGCGGGTGTCCGGCCGGGCGGCCAGGTCGGCGGCCCCGGCGCTCAGGTCGTAGGCCTGCCAGGGGCCGTCGGGCACCAGGTCCGGGCGGTCGGTGACCACCAGGGCGACGCCGGTGTCGCCGAAGACCAGGGCGGCCCGGTCGGCGGGGGCGGCCAGGTCGACGGGCACGTAGGCGGCGCCGGTCTTGAGCACGCCGAGGACGGTGACCAGGACGTCGGCGGTGCGCTCCAGCAGCATGCCGATCCGGTCGCCGGGGCCGGCGCCGCGGGCGCGCAGGGCGTGCGCGAGGCGGTTGGCCCGGCGGTCCAGTTCGGCGTAGCTCAGGGTGCGGTCGGGGTCGCTGACGGCGGGCCGGTCGGGGTGGGCGTCGGCGGCCCGCTCGAACAGGTGGTGCAGGCAGTGGCCGGGGGTGTCGGTGGCCGTGCCCGCGTCCACGGGGCGGGTGGTCAGCCGCAGCACGGTGGCGTCGGGGTCGTCCAGGGCCGCGGTGAGCAGGGCGTCGTACTCGGCGGCCAGCCGGCGGACGGTCTGCGGGTCGAACAGCTCGCTGCGGTACTCGGCCTCGCCGCGCAGCTCGCCCCCGGCGTCCCCGCCGTCGAACACGGACCAGGTGAGGTCGAACTTGCTGGTGCCGTTGGAGCGCACCCGGCTGCGGGCGGTGGCCGCCGGGCCGAGCGCCAGCGGGCTGCGGTCCTCGCCGTGGGCGCCGAACACCACCTGGACCAGCGGCGGGTGCTGGGCGCTGCGGGCGGCGCCGAGCCGGTCGACGATCTGGTCGAAGGGCAGGTCGAGGTAGCCGTACGCCTCGAAGGCGACGTCCTGGACGTGCTCCAGCAGGTCCCGGAAGCCCAGCGCCGGCGCGAGCCGCAGGCGCAGCGGCAGCAGGTTCACGAAGTAGCCGAGCAGGTGCTCCAGTTCGGGGCGGTCCCGGGTGGTGACGGGGGTGCCGACCACCAGGTCGTCGGCGCCGGTCCAGCGGTTCAGCAGCAGGGCGAAGGCGGCCAGCTGGACGGTGAACGGGGTGACGCCCTCCGCCTCGGCCAGCGCGCGGACCCGCGCCGCCGTCCCGGGCGCGAGGCCGAACTCCTCGGTCCGGCCGGCCGCTCCGCGCTCGGCGGGCCGGGGCCGGTCGGTGGGCAGCTCCAGCAGGGCGGGGGCGCCGTCCAGCTGCTGCTTCCAGTAGGTCAGGTGCTCCTCGTAGGAGGTGCCGAGCTCCTCCTCGGCGCAGTCGGCGTACTGCACGGTCAGCTCCGGCAGCCGGGCCTGCCCGCCCCGCACCGCCGCGCCGTACAGCTCGGCGAGCTCGCGTTCGAAGACTTCGGCGGACCAGCCGTCCCAGACGATGTGGTGGACGGTGAACAGCACCGTGGTGCGCTCGTCGGCGAGCCGGAAGGCCTCGGCGCGCAGCAGCGGGCCGGCGGCCAGGTCGAAGGGCTCGGCGCAGCGGGCGGTGAGCAGGTCCTCCAGGCGCTCCTCCTGCCCGGGGCCGCTCAGCGGGCGCAGGTCGGTCACCGCGAGCGGCACGGCGAGGCGGTGGTGCACCTGCTGGCGGGGGCCGTCGGGGTGCAGCGCGAAGGTGGTGCGCAGCGTCTCGTGCCGGGCCGTGACGGCGTCCAGCGCGCGCTGGAGCAGGGCGAGGTCGAGCGGGCCGGTGACGTCGAGGGTCCAGGGGGTGCAGTAGGTGACGGCCCGCGGGTCGAGGCGGTCGAGGAACCAGAGGCCGCGCTGCAGCCCCGAGACGGGCGCGGTGCGCGCCGGGCGGTCGGACGGGCTCACGGCCTCGTTCCCTTCGTGTGCGGTGCGGCCCGTCATCGGGCGGCCAGCCGTTCGGCGATGGCGCTCACGGTCCGGGCCCGGAACACCAGTTGCGGGGGGACGCGGCTGCCGGTCTCCCGGGACAGCCGCATCGCGACCCGGACGGCGGCCAGCGAGTTGCCGCCGATCCGGAAGAAGTTGTCCTCGCGGCCGACCTCGGCGAGGTCGAGGACCTCGCGCATCGCCTCGGCGACCAGGCGTTCGGCCTCGGTCAGCGGGTCGGCGGCCCCGGTCGTCCCGGAGCCGTCGACGGCCCCCGTGGCGTCGGCGGCCCGGCGGCCGGCCGGGGCGGGCAGCGCCTTGCGGTCCACCTTGCCGTTGTGGTTGAGCGGCAGGGCGTCCAGGACGTCGAGGGTCGCGGGCACCATGTGCTCGGGCAGCAGGGCGGCCAGGTGGTCGAGCAGCGCGTCCGGGGCGGGGGCGCCGGCGGCGACGGTCACGTAGGCGGCGAGCCTGCGGTCGCCCGGGGCGGGCTCGTGGACGGCGACGGCGGCCTCCCGGACGGCCGGGTGGCGGGTGAGCGCGTCCTCGATCTCGCCGGGCTCGACCCGGAAGCCGCGGATCTTCACCTGGTCGTCGATCCGGCCGGTGACCTCCAGCAGGCCCTCGGCGTTGAGGTGGCCGAGGTCCCCGGTGCGGTAGAGGCGCTCGCCGGGGGCGCCGTACGGGGAGGCGACGAAGCGTTCTGCGGTGAGGCCTGGCCGGCCGAGGTAGCCGTGGGCGAGACCGCCGCCGGTGGCGTACAGCTCGCCGGTCGTGCCGGGCTCGACGGGGCGCAGCCGCTCGTCCAGGACGAGGACGCCCTTGCCGTTCAGCGGGACGCCGATCGGGACGGAGGCACCGGCGGTGTCGGCGGGGCCGACCCGGTGGCAGGTGGTCAGGCCGAGGCTCTCCACCGGGCCGTAGCCGTTGGCCACCGCCAGGCCCGGGTAGGCCTCCAGGGCCTTGGCCACATGGGTGACGGAGGCCCGCTCGCCGGCGGTGAAGGCCAGCTTGAGGCCGTCGTAGGTCTCCGGGAACTCCTCCAGCAGGAAGTTGAACAGGCTGGCGGAGAGCTGGAGCTGGGTGACGCCGTGGCGGCGGGTCAGCTCGGCGATGGTCTGCGGGTCCGGGCGCCGGCCGGGCTGGAGGACGCAGGCACCGCCGAAGCAGAGCGCGCCGTACAGCTCCAGGGCGAAGGCGTCCCAGGAGACCGGCGAGCACTGCAGCCAGACCTCCTCGGGGCCGAAGCGGGCGTAGTCCTGGCCGAGGTAGGTGGTGGTGAGCGCGCGGTGCGGGACGGCGACGCCCTTGGGGCGGCCGGTGGAGCCGGAGGTGAACATCACGCAGGCGAGGTCGGCGCCCCCGACCGGCAGGCCGAGGTCGTGCCCCGCGTACCGGGCGAGTTCGGCGGCCGAGGCGTCCAGGTCCACCTGCCGCCCGACCGGGAAGGGCACGGCGGCGTGCCGGTGGGTGACCACCGTGGCGGCGCCGGTGTCGGCGACCGCCCCGGCCAGCCGCTCGGCCGGGAAGTCCGGGTCGAGCAGGGTGTAGGCGGCGCCGGCCTTGAGGGCCGCCAGCAGGGCGACGACCAGCTCGGGCCCGCGCTCGGCCAGCACCGCGACGGTGTCGCCGCGTCCGATGCCGAGGCCCGTCAGGTGCCGGGCGAGCCGGTTCGCGGCGGTGTTCAACTCGCCGTAGCCGACGGTCCGTTCGCCGGAGATCAGGGCGACGGCCCGCGGGTCGCGGGCGGCCCGCGCCTCGAACAGGGCGTGCACCGGCACCTCGACGGCGGCGGCCAGGGTGCCCAGCCACTCCTCGCACAGGCCGGCCATGGTGTCCGGGGCGAAGAGGTCGCTGTCGTACTCGAAGCGGCCGGTGAAGCCGGTGCCCAGGTCGTCCACCGAGACGGACAGGTCGAAGCGGGAGACCGGGTTGGAGTGCAGGGCCCGGGTGACCTCGTGCCCGCCGACCGTGAACGGCCGGGGGTCCAGCGGGTGCAGCTCCAGCAGCACCTGGCAGAGCGGGTTGCGGTCCTCGGGGCGCTCGTCGAGCACGGCGCCCGCGATGTCGTCGAAGGACACCTCCTGGTGGCGGTAGCCGCCGATCGACACCTCGCGCACGTGCCGGACCAGGTCGCGGAAGGAGGCGCCCTCCTCCAGCTTCAGCCGCAGCGGCAGCAGGTTGACGAAGTAGCCGATCAGGCCGTCGAGTTCGGCCCGGCCGCGGACGTTCACCGGCGAGCCGAGCACCAGGTCGCGCTGCCCGGACCGGCGGTGCAGGGTGAGGGCCAGCCCGGCCAGCAGCACCATGAACGGGGTGGCGTCCTCGCTGCGGGCGAGCGCCCGGACGGCCTCGGCCACCGGGCCGGGCATCGCGAAGCGGTGGAAGGCGCCGCGGAAGGCCTGCTCCTCGGGCCGGGGCCGGTCCGGCACCAGCGCGCCGGCGGTCGGCGCGTCGCGCAACTGCTCGCGCCAGTAGTCCAGTTGCCGCTCGGCGGTGTCGTCCTGGTACTGCCAGGCGGCGTAGTCGCCGTACTGGACGGCGAGCTCCGGCAGCTCGGCGGGCCGGCCCTCGGCCGAGGCGGCGTACAGCTCCTGGAGTTCGGCCTCCAGCACGGCCAGCGAGCCCTCGTCCCAGACGATGTGGTGCAGGAGCAGCAGCAGCGTGGTCGCCCCGTCGGCCCGGAAGACCCGGGCCCGCACCAGCGGCCCCCGCTCCAGGTCGAAGGGCTCCAGCGCGGCCTCGGCGACCAGGGCGTCCACCTGCTCGGCGGTGGTCTCGGTGAGCGTGAACGGCAGCTCCACGAAGGGGTGGACGACCTGGCGCGGACCGTCCTCGGCGAGCTCGAAGGTCGTCCGCAGGCTCTCGTGCCGCTCGACCACCCCGGCCAGTGCCCGCCGCAGCAGCTCGGGGTCGACCGGCCCGGAGAAGCGGAACACCCAGGGCACCACGTAGGTCGGCGCGTCCGGGTTCCACTGGTCGAGGAACCACAGCCCGCGCTGGAACTTGGACAGCGGGGCGTGGGCGGCGCCGGAGCGGACCGGGCCCGGGCGCGCGCCGCCGGACGCGGAGGTCACCGCGGCGGCGAACTCGGCCAGCGTCGGCGCGTCGAAGATGGTGTACGGCGACACCATGCCGAAGACGTCGAAGACCCGGCCCACCACCCGCACGGCCGTCAGCGAATCGCCGCCCAGGTGGAAGAAGTTGTCGTCGGCGCCGACCTCCGGCACCCCGAGCACGTCCGCCCAGACCGCCGCGATCAGCTGCTCGGCGGGGGTGCGCGGCGGGCGGCCGGCCGGCTTGCCCTGCGGCACGGTCCGCGGCTCGGGCAGCGCCCCGCGGTCCACCTTGCCGCCGGCCGTCAGCGGGAAGGCGTCCAGCGCGGTGAGCGTCGCCGGGACCATGTGCTCGGGCAGCCGCTCGGCCAGCCAGGCCCGGGCCTCGGCGTACCCCGGCGCGGCGCCGGTGACGTACGCGGCGAGCCGGCCCTCGTGCGCCACCACGACGCAGCCGGTGACACCGGGGTGACCGGCCAGCACCTGCTCGATCTCGCCCGGCTCGACCCGGAAGCCGCGGATCTTCACCTGGTGGTCGCCGCGGCCGAGGAACTCCAGCGGGCCGTCCTCGGCGGTGCGGCGCACCAGGTCGCCGGTGCGGTACATCCGGGCCCCGCGGGCCCCGTCGGCCGCCGCGAACGGGTCGGCGACGAAGCGGCCGGCGGTGAGGCCGGGACGACCGAGGTAGCCGGAGGCCAGCAGCGGCCCCCCGACGTACAGTTCGCCCGCCTCGCCGGGCGGCACCGGCCGCAGCCGCCCGTCCAGCACGTGGAGGCGGCGCGCGCCGACCCCGGTGCCGATCGGCACCCGGGCGGCTGGCTGCTCCGGCGTGCCGTCGAGCCGGTGGGTGGTGGCGGTGACCACGGTCTCGGTCGGGCCGTAGGCGTTCAGCAGCGGCACCCCGGTCGCCGACCACCAGGCGGCGGCGGTGGCGGGCTCCAGCTTGTCACTGCCGGAGATCATCAGCCGCAGGGTGCGCGGCACCCGGTCGCCCAGGGCCGCCACCACGTCCTGGAAGTAGCCCGCGGCCAGGTTGGCGACGGTGACGCCCTCGGCGTCCAGCAGGTCCAGCAGCGCGGCCGGGGCCAGGAGCCGCTGCTCCGGCAGGACCAGGCAGGCCCCGGCGGACAGCGCGCCGAGCACCTGCTCGACGGCCACGTCCACGGTCGGACGGGCGAACTGCAGCACCACGTCCCGCTCGGTCAGGCCGAAGGTCTCGACGACACCGGCCAGGTGGCCGGCCAGGGCGGCGAGCGGAACGTGCACGCCCTTGGGGCGGCCGGTGGTGCCGGAGGTGTAGATGACGTAGCCGGCGCCGGCGTTCCCGCCCGCCCCTGCGCCGATCTCGGTGAGCTCCTCGCCGTTCAGGGCGAGATGGGCCCCGGCGTCCTCGGCGATCCAGCGGTTGCGCTCCTCGGGGGCCTCCCCGTCCAGCGGCAGGTAGGTGGCGCCGGCCCGCAGCGCCGCGAGCAGCGCGACCACGTGGTCCAGCCGGTCGCGGCCGGTCACGGCGACCGTCCGGCCGGGGGCGAGCCGGGCGGCCAGGGCGGCGGTCAGGCCGTCCAGCTCCCGGTAGCCGACCGTCCGGCCGCCGGCCCGGACGGCCGGCCGCTCCGGGAAGCGGGCGACGGCGGAGGCGAACGGCGCGAAACCGGGCGCCGTGAATTCGGTGGGGAAACCGCGCGAGGACATCATCCAACCCCAGATCGTGAGAGAAATCGGCGACGAAAGCGACGATAGGGGGAATTCGACGGCCCTATCGGCAGAATGAGCGGAAGGAAATCGGCAGTTTCATCATGCCGCTTTCCAGGCAGGCCAGGGCTACCGGCCGAGGGTGTTTCAGGAATTCTCGGGGGACCAGACGTCCGCCCCGTCCAGGGCCTCGGGGGAATATTTCCCGAGCGAACTGATCAGCAGCCGGAGTTCCAGCGCCAGGCATTCCGCGAAACGGCGCAGACCGGATTCCCGGTCCTCCGCGACGGCGAGCAGCGCCGCCCGTCCGAGGCCCACCGCACGGGCCCCCAGCGCCAGGCTCTTGACCGCCCGGGCGCCTTCCCAGATCCGCCCGGAGACCAGCAGGGAGGGCGGCGGCGCGGCCGCCAGCCGGCGCAGGCACTCCGCGAGCGGCAGGCCGACGTGCGGCAGGAACACCCCCGGCGCCCAGCCGGTGCCGCCCTCGGCGCCGTCCACCACGACGGCGTCCGCCCCGGCCTCGTGCGCCACCCGGGCGGCCTCGGCCACGTCCCGGCCGGGGTAGAGCTTCACCCAGATCCGCACCCGCGGGTAGTTGTTGCGCATCAGCCGGATCTGCTGGCGCAGGATCTCCGCGGTGAAGGTGCCCGGGGTGGCGGCGCGCAGCACCCGGCCGTCGCCGAACAGCGGGTCCAGCCCGAAGCGGTCGCCGAGCGCGGCGGCGGCTTCCGCGTCCAGCACGGTCATCCCGCCCAGACCCGGCTTGGCCCCCTGGCCGACCTTCAACTCGAAGGCCAGCCGCCCGGATTCGAGCAGCGGCAGGGCGGCCGGATCGCTGTGGACGAGGTTCCACACCTCGGCGTCGGCGTCCTCGGTGCTCTGCTGCACGGCCACGCCGCCCAGCCCGTCCGGGAGTTGCTCGCCGTAGGCGCGCAGCCGGCCGAGCAGGGTGCGGTCGGCCGCCTCGCCGAGCCGGCCGTAGCCGTTGACCGGCACCACGTTCTCGCCGATCACCATCGGGATCCCGAGCGCCCCGGCCTGCCGGCTCAGGGCCAGCCCGAGGTCGCCGCCGGCCGCCCGGGTGGAGCCGGTCGCGGACACGTAGACCGGCAGCGCCGAGGCGAACCCGCCGATGGCGGTGGCGAGTTCGACATCCCGGTAGTCGGGTTCGCGGCCGAGGTCGATCAGCTTGGCGAGCCGCTGCGGCAGGAACAGCGGCGGGACGATCCGCAGGGCGTCGAGCGCGTCGTTCGGCGCGGGCTCCCCGGGCCGGCCGGCGCCGAACAGCACCCGCCCGTACTCCTCGGCGGGCGGGAACGCCGCGGCCGCCCCGACGCGGGCCCGCCGCCGGACCTCCTCCTCCGGAAAGCCGGGCGCGGTCAGGTCCTTCACGGCGGCGGCGCCCGCCCCGCTCCGCTCGACGGTGAGCTCGCTGTGCTCCCTCACGGTGACACCACCCCGGCGACCTTGGGGAACGCGCTGGCCTGCCAGACGGCGTCCAGCCCGGCGACGTACCGGGTGAGCCGCTCCACCCCGATGCCGAAGCCCGCGCTGGCCGGCACGCCCTCGCGCACCAGGTCCAGGTACCAGCGGTACTTCTGCGGGTTCTCGCCGGTCTCCCGCATCCGGGTGACGATCTCCGCGTAGTCGTTGGTGCGCTGGCTTCCGCTGCACAGCTCGCCGTAGCCCTCGGGCGCGAGCAGGTCGAAGTTCCGCAGCAGGCCCGGGTCCTCCGGGTGCTCGCGGTCGTAGAAGCCGCGCGAGCCCTTCGGGTAGTCGGTGACGAAGAACGGCCGGTCGCGCCGGTCCGACAGCAGTGCCTCGCCCTCCCAGTCGAGTTCGGCGTCCAGGCTCTGCGGGTGGCCGATGCCGCGCAGTTCGGCGACCGCCTCGGCGTGCCGGACGCGGCCGAACGAGCCCTTCAGGAGCTCGGCGAAGGCCTGCGGGTCCCGGCCGAGTTCGGCGAACTCCTTGGGCAGCTCGCGCACCGTGCTGTCGACCATGTGCACCACCAGCTCCTCGGCCAGCTGGACGGCGTCGTCCCGGCTCGCGCCGGCGACCTCCACGTCCAGCTGGTGGAACTCGGCCAGGTGCCGGCTCGTCCCGGCGGTCTCCAGCGGCTCCAGCCGGACGTTCGGGGCGATGCAGAAGATCTTGTCGAAGGCGAGCAGCGAGGCCTGCTTGTACAGGATCGCGCTGGTCATCAGCTTGTAGCGGTGGCCGTAGAAGTCGATGTCCACCTGCTTGGAGCCGCGCGCACCGGGGTCGGTGACCGGGCCGATGATCGGCGGCAGCAGCTCGGTGAAGCCCCGGCCGCGCAGGAACTCGCGGGCGGCGGCGAGCAGTTGCTGCTGGATCCGCAGGGCGCTGCGGGTGGTCGGGGCGGTCAGGTGCCGGCCCGGATCGACCGGGGGCCGGGGCGTGGTGTCGGGCATGGTCGGGGTCCTGTTCTCTCGGGTGGTCCGTGGCCCGCCGTCAAAGGCGCGGGCGGTCGTCGGTGGTGGAGCGGCGGGCGGGCGGGGGTGCTTGAACGACGGGCGGGCGGGGGTGCTGGAGCGGCGGGCGGGCGGGCCGGGCTTCGCGACCCGGCGGGCGGCTCAGCGCGCCACGGGCAGGCCCCGGGCGGCGGACGCAGCCGCGGCGGCGGCCGCGTACTCGGCCCGGCCGTCGTAGCCGCGCCGGACGTGGGAGAGGGCGGCCAGCAGCCCGGCCGAGCCGAGGATCGGCGCCCGGCCGCGCTCGACGAGCCCCGCGATCGGCATCGAGCCGACGCCGGACCAGTGCAGCCGGCCGTCCGGGCCCAGCGAACTGCCCGTTCGCCCGGCGTTGTCGGGGTGCAGGCAGTACGGCACGTCCAGGTAGCCGGCCGCGAACGCCCGCACCAGAGCCCGCCCGACGTCGGCGTCCAGGTCGAGCACCGCGCCGATCAGCGCCCTGGCCTCGGCCTCGATCCCGGTGTCCGGCACGGCGGCGGGTCGTGGCCGGCCCCGCTCCGCCGCGGCGGCCGCGGCCGCGGTCTCCAGCGCCCGGACGTTCTCGGCGACGGTCGGGATGCGGTGCGCCTCGGCCGTGGTCTTGACGATCAGCCGGGCCGCGCCGCCGCGCACCGCGAGCCGCGCCGCGTCCTCCAGCAGCAGCCGCGCGCCGCCGGGCGAGAGCGGGTACACGCCCATGTACGCGTACACCACGAGGTGCCGGTCGACGTCCGCGAGCAGCTCCCCCGCGATCCGGCCGAGCGCGGCCAGCGCCTCCTCGTCCTGGCGGGCGTTGGCCTGCTGGGCGTAGCTGAGCGAGATGCTGCGCAGCCCGTTCTGACGGAAGAACAGCGCCTCCAGCACACTGATGGCGATCAGCAGCGAGGGCGGGCAGAGCTGTCCCATCATGCAGCCGCCGAACGTCTCCAGGTGCGGCTCGGCGCCGAACTCCCGGGCGGAGGCGAGGATTTCGCAGCTGCGCCGCCAGCGCGCCACCGCCTCGTGCAGCGGGGTGCGGCCGTACGGCAGGCAGTAGGAGACCGGTCCGCCCTCGGTGGCGTCCAGGCCGGCCGCCAGCAGCGCCTCGACGATCCGCTCCGGCGCGGCCGAGCCGTGCCGGACCTGCACCGGGAAGCCCGCGTCCGCCACCCCGCGCAGCACCTCCCGGGTGACCTCGACCGGGTGGGTGACGATCGGGTAGCCGTTGAGGCCCGCGCCGGCGGCCAGGGCGCGCCGCGCGGCGTCGAGGTCGCCGGTGCGGGTGTAGCTGTCCAGGGTGATGGTGCCGACGGTGACGGCGGCCGCCCCCCGGGTGGCGAGCAGGCCCTCCCGCATCACGGCCGCCCGCGCCATGCCCATCCGGGGCTGGACCACCAGGGCGCCGGCCTCGGCGGCCTGCGCCACGAACGCGCCGAAGCCCGCCCGGGCGGGACCCGCCGCAGCGGGGCCCGTCACCGCGGCATCCGTCGCGGCGGGGCCCGTCACCACAGGATCCGTCACAGCAGGACCCCGGAGCGCAGCCCGCCGACGAACTCGCGGAACCCGGCCACCGCGGCGCCCTCCTCGAAGACCGCGTCGAAGCCGGCCGCCAGCAGCGTCCGCTCGCGGTCGGGGTCGTCGGCCCCGGCGATGCCGAGCTTGCCGCCGATGACGGTCGGGGTGCGCCGCAGTTCCGGGCAGGCGCGGAGGGCCTCGATCACCCGCAGGCCCTCCTGGAAGCCGTGCCCGTTGACGCTGCTGATCACGATCAGGTCCGGTTCGATCCGGCGGCATTCGGAGATCAGCAGCGCGTCCGGGACGCACGCGCCCAGATTCGTCACCCGGTGGCCCGTCTCCTCCAGCAGGAACTGGAGGAAGACCAGGTTCCAGGTGTGCGAATCCGAGGCCGTCGTCGTCACGACGACGTCCAGACCGTTCTGTTCGGCGTTTCCGTGCTCCACGACTCAGCCCTCATCGGTAGAGATCCTCGATGGCGTTCCGGCGCGTTCCCGCGGCGGTCCGGCCCCACGGAGAACGCTAGGAACGATCGGGCCCGGCAAGCGGCAGCTCCTGCGGCATTAAGCGGCAGAATCGGCAGAATCGGCAGCCGTTCGACGCCTCGCGGTCAGCCCGCGACGGCCAGCAGCGGGCCGTCCCCCGCCGGCCCCAGCCGGATCCCGGGCTCCTCCCGGACGAGGCGCCGGCACAGGTTGAGCACCGTGAAGCGCACGCCGTCCCGGGCGGGCACGCTGCGGATCAGCCCGCGCGACAGCAGCTCGTGCACCGTGGCCAGGCAGGCCTGCAGCGTCCAGCCGCTGCGGACCACCGCGTCCTCCCCCGACCAGTCCCCCGGCTCGTCCACGAGCACCTCCAGCAGGGCGCGCTGGCGTTCCGTCAGGCGCCGGATCGCCGGCTCCACCTCGTCCCGCAGGTCACCGCGCGCCCCGAACACCACGGGCGGCGCCGCCAGCGTGAACGGGACGACCGCCAGCCCGGCCACCAGCTGGGAGGTGGACTGCACCAGCGCCCACCCCGCCGCGCGCTCCAGCGCGCCCGGCAGGCCGTCCAGGCGGCGGCAGAGCTCCGCGACGGCGGGCGCCTCGGAGCGCTCCAGGGTGTAGCCGGGGCGCAGCCGGCACAGGTGCGAGAGCAGCAGCCGGACGGCCCCGACCTGCGCCAGCGCCTCCGGTTCGGCGTCGAGCTCGGGGGCCGGGACGGGCAGCGGCGCGAGCGGGATGACCTGTCCCCCGGGCAGCGGCCGGGCCTCCCGGGCGGTGATCAGCACCCGCAGCCCGGGGCAGCGGTGGAACAGCCCGTCCAGCTGCCCGGCGTCCACCCCGCCGTCGGCGCCGTCCAGCACCAGCAGGGCGGGCCGCTCGCCGATGTTCCGGGCGAGGTCGTCCAGCGGCGCGCGCCAGGGGTGCGGGCCGCCGCCGCAGTCCACCCAGCGCACCGACCAGCGGACGGCCAGGTGCAGCCGGCGGGCCACCTCCAGGGCGAGCCGGGTCTTGCCGACCCCGCCCAGGCCCACCAGCGAGACCAGCCGGTCCCCGTGCACGGCGAAGGCGTCGGCCAGCACCTCGGCCTCCATGTCCCGGCCGACGATCGCCCCGCGGGCCACCGGCGGGGCGGCCGGCTCGGCCACCGGCTCGTCCGCGAGCGGGTGCCGGCGGGCGGTCTCCTCGAAGTCCGTCCGGCTGCGGCCCTCCAGCCGCAGCGCGTCCGCCAGCAGCCGGACGGTCTCGTTGCGGGGCCGGCGCACCCGGCCGCTCTCCATGTCCCGGATCGCCCGCACGCTCAGGGTCGCGTGATCGGCCAGGCACTGCTGGGTCAGCCCGACCCGCTCGCGCCGTAGCCGCAGCAGCTCGCCGAAGCCCGCCGCCGTTCTCACCGCTTGCACCGACTGCCCGCCGTCCATGCCTCGTCTGCCCTTCGTGGTCCGGACTCCTCCTGGCGTCGGGACCGGTGGCGGCCTCAGCTCCGGGCGCCCGCACGGCCCGTGGTCCGGCCGTACGGGACCCGGCGATCAGGCTGTGGCCTCCGACCGGCTCCCTCCGGTTCCCGATGCTCCTGGCTCGCCGTCTACGCCCGATCAACGGCCGATCACCGGCCCCACCCACGACCTTCACCCGGGCCTCACAGGCCGTCCCGCCGCCCGTCCGGGCCGGACCAGGGCCCCGGCCGGGACGGCCGCGGCGGGGCGGCACCGATCCTCCCGGTGCGCACGCGAAGGCCCGGACCTCGGCGGATGCCGGGATCCGGGCCGGTGGCGCGGTCAGGGACGGGCCTGCTCGGAGGTCACTCGGCCGCCGCCTTGAGGCCGCCGTGGCACAGCCCCCAGATCACGAGGGCGTCGATCGCGATCAGGACGATCGCCCACGCCGGGTAGTAGGGCAGCCACAGGAAGTTGGCGATCATTCCCAGGCCGGCGAGGGCGACACCGAAGATCCGGGCCCAGAGGGCGCCGCTGAAGACCGCCACGCCCGCCACGACGATCAGGACGCCGATGATGAGGTGGATCCACCCCCAGCCCGCGCTGTTCAGCGAGTACGCGTAGTTGCGGGTGACGACGACCAGGTCGTCCTTGGCGATGGCGGAGATCCCCTCGAAGACCGCCATGAGACCGCCGGTGATCAGCATGACCCCCGCGAAGATGGTCCACCCGGACGCGTATGGGTGGTGCTGGGGCTGGGGGATCTGGCTGCTGCCGACTCCACTGACGCTGCTCGTCATGACGGTGACTCCTTCGATGGCAACCGCCTCGCGGACCGCGGTAGGCGGGAGGGTGGAACAGAAGTCCTACGTTCACGGTAGAACCGGATCCCCGTCCTGTCGTGGCGTCGTACCGGCCGCGGCCGCGGCCCGGACGGCCCTGGTGGAGCCCCGTCAGCCCTCCTCCCGGGGGTTCTCGGCGCCGCCGCCTCCGGAAGCGCCACCCCCTCCGGACGCCCCGCCGCCTCCGGGCGCACCGACCCCGCCCCCTCCGGGCGCGTCGAACCCGCCGGGCGCACCGCCCCGTCCCGGGCCGGCGACCCGTCCGGAGGCGGCGAGCAGGGCCAGGACGGCGAGGACCACGAGGAGCACCAGGACGAGCAGCAGCACGGTCAGCACCGTCGGGTGGTTCCAGAGGGCGAACACCAGGGCCACGATCAGCAGCGCCGCGAGGGCGAGCCAGCGGCGGTGGGCGTCGGTCCAGGTTCCGGCCCGTCCGGTGTGCACGCCGTGCGCGCCGCTCCAGCCGGCGACCGAGTCCGCGGCGTGGTCGGCCCCGCCGCGCACGGCCCGCGGCAGCCGTCCCGCCCCGGAGAGGTAGGCGCCGAGCGCGACCACCACGCCCAGGACGATGAGGGTGCGCAGGCTGACCTTCAGGAACCTCAGCAGCGTGTCGAAGACCGCGGCCGCGGCATCCCGGGACTGCACGGCGGGCGGCAGGTGGTCGAGGTAGTAGTGCCGGGCGATCACCAGGGCGATCGCCACCACCAGGCCGGCCCCCGCCGCGCCGAGCGCCGTGGACACCAGGGCCCGGCGCCGGCGCCGGGCCAGCAGGACGCCGACCAGACCGATCACCACGGTGATCACCGGCAGCCAGTTGCCCAGCACGTCCAGCGCGTGCGCGGCCCCGCGGACCTTGGCCAGCTTGTCGGACTGGAACAGCACCAGTTGCTTGTTCACGTCCGGGATCTTCTCGGCCGGTGTCAGACCCGCGGCCACCAGCTGGTCCTTCAGCTGGTCCACGGCCTTCCCGACGTCGAGGGTGACCGTGCCGTCGCTGACTCCGACCGCGCCGCGGCCGTGTCCGGTCAGGGCCTGGACCACGGCCGTGTGGGCGGCGCGGTTCGCCTGGGTCCAGACGGTGTCGAAGGCGTCGCTCCGCACGACCTTGGTCGCCGCCTTGGAGACCACCTGGTCCACCGCGTCGTCGATCTTGGGCCCCAGCGACTTGACGGCGGACGCGGCCCGGGGCGGCAGGCCCTGCGACTGCAGCCAGGAGGCCAGGTCGGAGGCGACCTGCGGGCCGTCCACCTTCACGTCCACCGCCTGGGTGATCCGCTTGACCGCGGCGTCCTGGACCGCGGGGTTCGTGGCCAGCGGCGCGACCGTGCTGACGTACCGGTCGGTGTCCAGCGCGATGTCGTGCACCCAGACGGTGAGCAGCGAGACCGGAACCAGGATGCAGGTCAGCGTGATCAGCACGGCCGAGACGGTGCTCCTGACGATCCGGCCCGCCCGGGAGGGGTGCCGGGGCCCCGCGGTGGCGCCTCCGTTCACCGGCCCGCCCGTCGGGGGCTCGGACGGCTGGGGTTCACTCGGCCCGTTCAACGGCCCTCCCGGCATTCGCTGCGCGGCCACGGCGCCGCTGGACACCATTCACGCCGCAGGGGCCCCCGCCCGGCACCCCGGGCTGGGCCACCCGGACGAGGAGCGCGACGCGGCCGCCCGCCCTCCGGCCGGGGTCCGGGGCGTGCCCGGCACCGGGCCGCCGCCTCACCCCGGGCAGGTGATCCGCCGGCGCGTCGGCGGCCCGTACGGTCGGTACCAGCGCCCGGCCCGCCGGGACGGGCGAGGGACTCCCCCGAAAGGAGCACCGCCATGGCCGAGGACGTCCTCGCCGAGACCGGGCCCATCGACTACGTGGTGGTCGAGTTCCCCGGCAACCGGATGACCGGGGAAGCGCTCCCGCTGCTGGTCGACCTGGTGGACCGGAATGTGATCCGCATCCTGGACTTCGCGTTCGTGCGCAAGGACGCCGACGGCACCGTCACCGGCATGGAGATCGCCGATTTCGACGGCGACGGCCGACTGGACCTGGCCGTCTTCGAGGGCGCCGGGTCGGGACTGCTCGACGCCGGCGACCTGAGCGAGGCCGCCGGGGTCATCGAGCCCGGCAACTCGGCCGGTGTGCTCATCTACGAGAACACCTGGGCCGCCCCGTTCGCCACGGCCCTGCGCCGGGGCGGTGCCCGGGTGGTCGCCAGTGGCCGGGTGCCGATGCCGGAGCTGCTGCACTCGCTGGACGAGCTGGACGGTGCCGGCGGGAGCGACCTGACGGACGCGCCGGGCGGCTCCGCCTCCGGGACGTGAACTCGCCGAGACACGAAGCCACTGTGACCTGAAGCCACCGAGAGGAGTACGCGTCATGCCTGGACTGCTGCGCGGTGTCGCGCGCACCGCCGTCGTCGCCGGAACGGCGACCGCCGTGTCCAACCGGGTGTCCCGCCGCCAGGCGGGCCGTTGGGCGCAACAGGAGGTGGTGGCCGAACCCGCGCCGCCGCCCCCGCCGCCGGCTCCCGCCGCACCCGCCGCACCCGCCGCGCCCGCCCCGACGGGGATGGACGCGAAGATCTCCCAGCTGCAGCAGCTGGCGCAGCTGAAGGACCAGGGAGTCCTCACCGAGGAGGAGTTCGCCACGCAGAAGCAGCGGCTGCTGGCCGGCTGACACCGTCGGCACGGCACTGAGCACCGTCGGCACGGCGGCGGCCTCACCCGCCGCGGGTGGTTCAGTGCCCGACGGCGACCTTGGCCGCCACGATGACCAGGCCGAGGAGCAGGTTGACCACCCCCTCGGCGGCGATCTGGCCCGGCGAGGCGCCCGCCCGGCGGGCGCCCAGCGTCGCCCAGGCCACCTGCTGCGCCACGGCGACGCCGAGGGCGAGCCAGGCGTTCTCCCCCGCCCCCAGCCACGGGCTGACCAGCACCGCCAGGGCGGGCAGCGCCGACGCCTCCACCAGCGGCCACTCGTGCCGGCCGACCTCGCGCACCTGGCTCCAGGCGACCTGGCGGCCGGCCTCTCGCTCCCCGGCCACCAGCGCGTAGACGTGCGCGATCCAGAACACGATCCCGGTGATCACCAGCAGCAGGATGAGCGACAGCCGGGGGTGCGGTTCGGTGAGGCTGGAGGCCGCGATCACGGAGGCGGCGAGCATCGAGCCGTACACCGCTCCGGCGTAGTCGGTCCGCTTCCGGATTCCGCCCCGGGCCGGGTCGCGCGGGGCGGGGGTACGACCGCGGGCCGTTGTCACGAAGCCTGCTCCCGTCATCGCCGCGGAGACGGCCGATGGGGTCCGTCGCGGCCATCATCACCCGCACCGCGGGTTCCGGCACGGCCGCGGTCACCCACCCCGGGTGACCCGGGCTCCGGCCACCGCCCCTAGCGTGAGGGAAGGATGTTTCCCTCCCCTCCCCCCGCAAGGAGGCGAGCCCCGTGCTCGGTAGCCACCACCAGGCGTCACGTCCCACCACCACGACCTCACCCGACGAGCTCGGACGCGTCGGATGGATCGTGCTCGGCATCTCGATGCTCATGGCCGGCGCGATCGGCCACGCGCTGTCCGGCATCGCCGCGATCGCGAGGGAACTCCTGCGCCCCGCGCCGCAGCGCGCGCCCACGCCCGCCCGCCCCGTGCACCCCGCCGACCTCGACGTCAAGGAGAAGAGCGGCTGGATCCTCATCAGCCTCCTGTTCGTCCTGACCGGCACGATGGCACACGCCGTCGCGCACGTCGTCGAGACGATCAGACAGGCCACCCACGCGACGCACGGGCAGGTGCGGGCATGACGTCGGCACCGACCGGGGCACCCGGCCGGCCCCCGGGAGCCGACGACGGCGAGCGGGTGGACCCGCCGGCCGCCGACCCGGTCTCGGCGGGGCGGCGGGCCCGCCGGACCGTGCCGCGCTCGGCCCACGGGGCCTGGACCCCCGGGCCGGACCGCGCGGACCCCGTCGACGTCCTGGAGGCCCAGGCCGCCACCCGCGTCCCGGAGCTCGTACCGATCCGCTACGGCCGGATGGCGGCCTCCCGGTTCGCCTTCCTGCGCGGCGCGCCCGCCATCATGGCCGCGGACCTCGCCGCCGCCCCGAACACCGGCCTCACCGTCCAGCTCTGCGGGGACGCCCACCTGTGCAACTTCGGGCTCTTCGCCTCGCCGGAGCGCGCCCTGCTCTTCGACCTCAACGACTTCGACGAGACGCTGCCCGGCCCCTTCGAGTGGGACGTCAAACGCCTGGCCGCCAGCATCGCCGTGGCCGCGCGCGAGAACGGGGAGTCCGACGGGTCCGCCCGCGCCGTGGCGCTCTCGTCCGCCCGGGCGTACCGGCTCGCCATGCGACGGCTCGCCGGCCTCGGTGAACTCGACGTCTGGTACGAACGGGTGGACACCGCCGAACTCCTGCCGCTGATCCAGGCGTCGAAGTACCGCAAGCGGGTGCGGACCACGATCGCCAAGGCACGCTCGCGCACCAGCCTGCAGGCCCTGGCCAAACTCACCGAGCCCGGCCCGGACGGCGAACCCCGGATCGTCGCCGACCCGCCGCTGCTGGAGCCGATAGACCGCGACGACCTGCCCCGCCTGCAGCAGATCCTCCTGGACTACCGGGACACCCTGCCGGAGGAGCGGGCGGCGCTGCTCGACCGCTTCGAGCTGATCGACGCGGCCCGCAAGGTGGTCGGCGTGGGCAGCGTGGGCACCCGCTGCCACATCGGCCTGTTCCGCGCCCGCGCCACCGGCGAACCGCTGTTCCTCCAGGTGAAGGAGGCCGAACGGTCCGTGCTGGAACCGCACCTCGCGCCCAGCGCCCACCGGCACCAGGGCCGGCGGGTGGTCGCCGGCCAGCGCCGTCTCCAGGCCGTCAGCGACATCTTCCTCGGCTGGGCCACCGGCCCCGCCGGCCGCCACTTCTACTGGCGCCAGCTGCGCGACATGAAGGGCTCCGCCGTCATCGAGGGCATGCCCAAGGACCTGCTGGACGGGTACGCCGAGCTGTGCGGCCGCACCCTCGCCCGCGGACACGCCCGCACCGGGGACCGCGTCGCCATCGCGGCGTACCTCGGTTCCGGCGACGTCTTCGACCGTGCCATCGCCGACTTCGCCCTCACCTACGCCGACCTGACCGGCGCCGACCACGCCGCGCTCACCGCCGCGATCGACAGCGGCCGGATCACCGCCCGGCCCGGGGTGTGAGCCGCCCCCGGAGGGCGGGGCGGCCGGCGTCGGCGTCGGCGTCCACGGGCGAGCCCCGAGCGGGGATCCGGTGCGGCCCTACGCCCCGGCCGTCCCCTCATTCTCGCCCGTCGGCTCGCCCCCGCGCTCCGGCCCGCGCCCGCCCGGCGCCCGCCGGGCGGGCAGGTGACCGGTGAAGGCGAAGCCGGTGAGCGTGATCGCGGCGGCCGCCAGCAGCGACACCTTGAGGCCGTCGAGCTGGGCCGCGCGGTAGGAGTCGACAATGGCGGTCGCCTCCTGCGGCGGGACGGCGGTCTGCGCGAGCGCGGTGGCGAGCTGGTCCGCGGGCACGAAGGTGACGCCCGCCTCGATCCTGATGCCCGCCTGCTGCTTCACGGCGCCGGAGATCTCCGGGTGCCCGGCCACGGCGTTGCCGAACGCCACCGTCAGGGCGCCGATCAGGATGGCGCCGATCAGCGCGGTGCCCAGGGACGAGCCGAGGTTCTGCGCGGTGTACTGCAGCCCGCCGACCTCGCTGCGGTCCTCCTCCCCGACGCTCGACTGCACCACGTTGCCCAGTTGCGAGGCGAGCAGTCCCATGCCGGTCCCCAGGGCGGCCATCGCCAGCGCGAACGACAGGTCGTCGAGCTCCGGCTGCACGGTGCCCACCAGCCACAGTGACGAGGCGAACAGCACCAGCAGCCCGATCCGCACCACCGTCCTCGGCGAGGCGAAGCGGGTGAGCAGCGGGCCGGACATGGAGGCGGCGAGCATCGTGATCGACACCGGCAGCAGCCGCAGACCGGTCTGGAAGGCGTTCTGGCCCTGGACGGCCTGGAGGTAGAGCGGGATGACGAAGAACAGCCCGAGGAGGATCAGGTTCTGGCTGAAGAGCATCAGCAGGCCGGACCTCAGCGGTGGGATGCGGAACAGCGCGAACCTGACCAGCGGATGCTCCCGGCGCAGTTCCCAGGACCGGAACAGCACCAGGAGCACCCCGCCGAGCGCGACGGCGAAGAGCGTCGGCGAGAACCCGAGGACGGTGAACGGCGGATCGCGCGGCTGGAGCCAGCCCCAGGTGCTGCTCTGCAGCACGGCCAGCACCACCAGCCCCAGCCCGGACACCGACAGCAGCACACCGACCAGGTCGATCCGCTCGTGGTGCTCCGGTGGCGGTTGCCGCTCGATCCAGCGCATCAGGAAGAGGATGACCACCACCAGGACGACCTCGCCGGCGAAGACCAGCCGCCACGTCAGGTAGGTGGTCAGCCAGCCGCCGAGCAGCGGCCCCACGGCGATGCCCGCCCCGGACAGGCCGCCGATGACACCGTAGGCGGTCGCGCGGTCCCGTCCCCGGTAGGCGCCGGCCACCAGCGCGGCCAGCGCCGGAAGCACCAGCGCCGCGCCCAGCCCCTCGATCACCGACCAGCCGAGCGCCAGCAGCCCCAGGGTGGGCGCCACTGCCGTGATCCCCGATCCCACGGCGTAGACCACCAGCCCCACTATGAACATCCGGCGGCGCCCGAACATGTCGCCGAGCTTGCCGCCGGTGATCATGAACGCCGCCATCACCAGGGTGTAGAGCGTGATCACCGCCTGGATCGCCGTGACCTCGGTGTCGAAGTCCTCGACCAACTGGCTGATGGACACGTTCATCACCGACGCGTCGAGCACCATCAGGAACTGCGCCATGCCCAGGACGATCAGCGCTCTCCAGCGGTTCACCGTGACTCCTCCCGCCCACCGGCCCACGCGGTTCGTACGCGCCTGCCTCGTACCCTCGCCCCCTCGTGACCGGGTCGCCCGTCGAGGGCGGCGGCCGCGGCCGGTGGTCCCCCGCGGCGCGCCGACGTGCGGCCCGGTCCCACCGGATCGCCGGGTACTCCGGGGCAGGTGGGCGCCGGTGCCCGCGGGTTGCGCCGAACGGCGGACCGCCCGAGGTGCCGCCCGCCGTCCCGTCGCCCAGTCTTGGAGTCCTCGGCGCTCGGCCGACGACGGGCCGCGACGGACCGGGGGCAGGCATCGACCGGAGGGAGCCCGGGGTGGCGGCACAGCGTGGTGAGCCCGGCCGCGCCGCATGGTTCCGCGCCAGGACCGCCTGGCTGAGGGGGCACACGGCCACCCTGCGCGACGTCCCGTTCCTGCGCCGGCTCGCGGCCCAGCTGCTCCACCTCCGGGTCCTGGACATGGCCACCCGCCTCGCGGCCCAGACCTTCCTCACCGCCATCCCGGTGCTGTTCGTGCTGGCCGCCTTCATGCCCCAGGACGTGCGCAACACCGTCTCCGAGTCCCTGCGCACCGTGCTGGGGCTCCAGGGGGCATCGCTCGACGAGATCAAGGGGGCGCTCCACCCCAGCGGCCAGGAGGCCACCACCGACACCTTCGGCGTCATCGGGATCGTGGTGACCCTGCTCTCGGCCACCAGCTGCAGCCGCATCCTGCAGCGCCTGTGCGAGCGGAGCTGGTACCTGCCCCACCTCGCCGGGCGCCTGGCGGCCTGGCGGTGGCTCGCCTGGCTCCTGGTCTGGATGACCGCCCTGATCCTCCAGGGCCAGGTGCGCTCCGGGTTCGGGGCGGGCACCGGCCTCGGGGTCCTGCTCTACCTGGTCACCGCCACGCTGCTCTGGTGGTGGACCCAGCACCTGCTGCTCGGCGGCCGGATCCCCTGGCTCCCGCTGCTGCCCGGGGCGCTGCTGACCGGGGCCGCGCTGACCACGCTCGCCTGGGCGTCGCGGCTCTACGTCCCCCGCTCGCTGAACCGCAGCGTGACCCAGTTCGGCCCGCTCGGCCTGGTCTTCACCCTGCTCAGCTGGCTCATCGTGGTGTTCACGGCCATCACCCTCGGCATCGGCATCGGGTACGTGGTGGCGAGCCAGGGACGGCTGGCCCGGCTCCTGGGGACTCCGGAGCCGGCCCCGGCGGACGAGGACTGAGGGCCGCCGGACGGGACCCGAAGCGGCGGCCGGCCCCCGCCGGCGGGCCGGGAGGCCCCTTTGCCAGGTCGGACGGCGTCGGCCAGGATGGGATCTGTCAGCGATCCGCGCTCACCATGCGCCGTACCCCACCCTGAGGTGAGCACCATGCCCCTCAGCCCAGCCGTCGACTCCCCCGTCCTTCCGGCGGACGCACCTCGACACCGCTCCGCCCGGCCGACCCGGATACCCGGCGGCAACCCCGTGCTCGCGGCCCGCTTCGCCGTCCCCCCGGTTCCGGGGACCTTCGTGCACCGGCCGCGGCTGGCCGAGCGCCTCGGCGACGGTCTCCGGACGTCCCTCCTGCTGGTGAACGCCCCGGCGGGGGCCGGGAAGACCCTGCTCGTCGCCGACTGGCTGGCCACGACGCGGCTGCGCGGTTCCGCGGTCTGGCTCACCGCGGAACGGGAGGACAACGCGCCGGGCGTCTTCTGGGCCTACCTGCTGGAAGCCCTCCGGCACCACGGCGTCGCCCTGCCGGACGACATCGGCACCCCCGCCCGGGCCGACCAGGTCGATCACGCGCTGCTGGCCCGGCTGGCCGCCCACCTGAGCCGCCGCGAGGCTCCCGTGGTCCTCGTCCTCGACGAGTTCGACCAGGTGTCGTCCGCCGAGGTGGCGTCCGGACTCCACTTCCTGCTCGGCCACGCGGGCCAGGGGCTGCGGCTGGTCCTGATCGGCCGCACGGAGCCGCGCCTGCCGCTCCACCGCTACCGCGCCTCCGGCTGCGCCACCGAGATCCGGGCCGCCGACCTGGCCTTCCGCCCGCGGGAGACCGCCGCGCTGATGCGGCGGCACGGCCTCGCCCTCTCCGCCGGAACCGTCCGGACGCTGACCGAGCGGACCGGCGGCTGGGCCGCCGGTCTGCGACTGTCCGCCCTCGCCGCCCAGGGCGCCGCCGACCCCGAGGCGTACCTGAAGGAGTTCGAGGCCTGCCGCAGCACGGTCGCGGACTTCCTGCTCGCCGAGGTCCTCGACACCCAGCCCGCCGAGACCCAGGACCTCCTCCTGCGCACGAGCGTCCTGGACCGGATCCACCCCGAGCTGGCCGACGCCCTGACCGGCCGGCCGGACGGCGCGCGGATCCTCGCCGACCTCGCGCGCGCCGACACCTTCGTCGAACCCGTCGGCCACTCCTGGTACCGCTGCCACCCGCTGTTCGCCGAGATCCTGCGCGTCCAGCTGGCGGCACGCAGCCCGGGGCTGGACCGGGCGCTCCACCGCAGGGCGGCCCGCTGGCTCACCGCGGCCGGGCACCTGACCGACGGGCTGGTGCACGCCGCCGCGGCCGGTGACTGGGAGTTCGCCGCGACGCAGGTCGTCGACCGGCTGGCCATCGGACGGCTGTTCACCGGCCGCGACGCGGACCGGCTCGACCGCCTGTTCGCCGACATGGCGCCCGACGCCCGGGGGCCCGCCCCGGAACTGGTCCGGGCGGCCCGCGACCTCGCCCGCCACGACGTGGACCGCGGACTCGACCACCTCCGGCGCGCCGAGACGCTGCTGTCCGAACGCGATGCCGGGGACGTTCCGACGGCCCTGCTCAGCGCGGCCCACCTCCGGGTGCTGGCGGGCCGGCTGCTCGGCTCGGCCGACATGGCCCGGGCCGCCGCCGTCGAGGCCGCGCGGCTGGAGGAGGACGTCCCGCCGGGGCTGCTCGGCGAGCACCCGGAACTTCCCGCGCTCCGGCTGGCCGACCTCGGATCCGCGCTGCTCTGGAGGGGCAGCCTCGACGCCGCCGTCGCGGCCCTGTCCGCCGCCACCGAGGCGGCCGACGACCCCACCACGGCCTGTCCGCGCCACGAATCGCTCACCCGACTCGCCCTGATCGACGTGCTGCGGGGCAGGCCGGGGCCGGCGGAGGCCCACCTGCGGAAGGCGGGGGCCGAGGCCGAACGCTCCGGGCTGTCCCCGGAATCCCGCACGGGGGCCGGTCAGCTCGTGCTGGCCGCGCTCGCCGTGGACCGCGACGACCTGCCCACCGCGCGGGCGGCGATCGAAGGGGCCGCCCGGTCGTACGCGGCCGAACCCAGCCCGGCCGTCCCCACGGGCATCGGCCCCGGCCGGGCGAGGACGCTGCTGGCCGAGGGCCGCCCCCGCGCGGCCCTCGACCTCCTCGGCGGGCTCGCGGACGGCGGTCCCGCCACCGACCCCCCGCCGCCCTGGGTGCGGGAGGCGGTGGCCGTGGCCGTCTCGGCCGGGCACCTCGCCGAAGGGGACCCGGCCGCCGCGCTGGAGGCGCTGGAGCGCAGTGGCGCGGACGGTCCGGAACACGCCGTCGCCACCGCCCGGGCGCACCTCGCCGCCGGGGAGAACCGAGGCGCCCTGCGGATCCTGGAGGCGGTCCCGGAGCGCGACGGCCACGGGCCCGCGATCACCGTACGGGTCCTGCTGGCCCGGTCCCAGGCGGCCTTCGCCCTCGGCGACGAGGCCGCGGCCCAGCGCCTGCTCGCCCGCGCCCTCGCGGTCGCCCGGCCGGAGCGGCTGCGCCGGCCGTTCCGGGACGCCGGGCCGTGGCTGCGGCACCTGCTGCACACCCGGCCCGAACTGGCGGACTCCCACGGCTGGCTGCCCGCCGACCTCCTGCCCGGCCTCCCGGCCGGGGCGTCCGGGGACACCGCCGCGGCCGACGCCCTGGTCGAACCGCTGAGCGACCGCGAACTGGACGTCCTGAGACTGGCGGCACAGATGCTGTCCACGGAGGAGATCGCCGCCGGGCTGTTCCTCTCGGTGAACACCGTCAAGACGCACCTCAAGAGCATCAACCGGAAGCTCTCCGTCACCGGGCGCAACCGGGCCGTACGCCGGGCGCGCGAACTGGACCTGCTCTGACCCCGTGCCGCCCCCGCGGCGGCCGGGCCGCGCCTATCCCGCCCGGGTGCGCCGCTGCCTCCGGGCACGGAACCAGCGCCAGCCGACGGCCACCGCGCTCGCCCCGAGCAGCAGGAGGAACACCGCGAGCCACGCGTGGCCGGCGACCCGGGCCCCGGTGAGCAGCACGAACAGCACCGCGCCCGCGGTCGCCAGGCACGCCAGCACGGTCCGCAGCGCCACCAGGAGCATGCCCGGGCGCAGGATCGACGGGGTCCTCCTCGCCTGGGCCGCCGTGGACGCCGTCAGCCCGAACCGGAGGAGGGCCCGGTCGGCGAGCTCGCCGGTGGCGCGGCAGTACATCTGTCCGCAGGCGGGCACCCACACGAACGGCACCACGGTTCCGACCAGGAGCAGCACGCCCAGGCCGGCCCAGCCGAGCCACTTGCGCACGGCCGAGCGCGCCGGGTCCTCGGGGGTCAACAGGCCGATCAGATAGGCCTGGCGGCGGACGACGGACGGCCAGGAGGCCTTGTCCCGCCCCCCGGTTCCGGCCCGCGCCGCCTTCCGCAGGGCCTCCTGCGCCTGCTCCACCGTCGGATGGACCCCCTGCACCACCAGGATCTGTGCCGCCGCGTCGTCGCCGCGGGGGTCGTGTCCGGCCAGGGCGGCGAGCTCCAGCACCATGCGCAGCTGGGCGAGCAGCGCGGCGACGAACGCGACCGGGAGCAGGAGCAGGAACGGGCCCCCGAGGAAGGAGCCCTCCACGACGGTCCGGCGCACGCCCCGGTCGATGATCTGCTCGGTGGGATCCTGTCGGGCCGTCCCCTCCTGCCCGGGTCCGCGCAGCGCCGCGGCCGTCTCGGCCGCCTGGGGGCCGAGGTAGTCGACCACGAAGGCCGCCAGCCGCTCGGGCATGTGGGAGGGATCCGCCCTGACCGTCCTCAGCAGTCGTCCCACCACGCCGGGCCGTCGTCGCCGCGCACTCTCCGATCCGCCCATCAGCCGCAGAATAACCCCGCCGGTGGGCGGCCGCCCCGGGGCCGGATCACCCGGCCCGGGTGATGCCGGGACGGACCCGCGGCGCGTCCCTGGAGGGTGGAGCACCTCACGGCTTCCCGCCCGGACCCCGACACCCCGGGTGGCCGCTCGGGGCGCACCCGCCCGGCAGACCGCGCCCGCGGCAGCCCGTTCGGGGCACGCCGTCGATGTCAGGAGGCTCGCGGTGGACTACCCACTGCTCGACATCTTCTTCACCACCATGTGGATCTTCCTGTGGATCATGTGGTTCTTCCTGCTGTTCCGCGTCTTCGGGGACCTCTTCCGCGACGACGGCGTGAGCGGCTGGGGCAAGGCCGGCTGGTCCGTGTTCCTGCTCGTCCTGCCCTTCCTCGGCGTGTTCGTGTACCTCATCGCGCGGGGCAAGGGCATGGGGCGGCGCGAGGTCCTGCGGGCGAGCGACGCGGAGCGGGAGTTCCGCGACTACGTCCGGCAGACGGCCGCCGACAGCCCGGCACCCGCCTCCCACGTCGACGACCTGGCCCGGCTCGCGGAGCTCAAGGACAAGGGCGCCATCACCGAGGACGAGTACCGGCGCGCCAAGGCGAAGGTGCTCGCCTGACCGTCCCGGCCCCGCCCGGTTCCTCCCTCCCGGCCGTTTGACCTTGACACGGTGACAAGGTCTTCACTGCTGCCGAGGAGGTGGTCCTGATGGTCGGGGCGGAAGAGGACACGAACACCCTGCGGGCCCTGCGGGGGCTGGCGCACGAGGACTCGTCGGTCCGGTTGCGGGCGGCGATGGCCGTCGGCAGCGACCCGCACCCGCGGTTCGTCGGCGGGCTCGTCGAACGGTGCGCGATCGAGCCCGAGTTCACCGTGCGCGAGATGCTCACCTGGGCGCTCACCCGGCACGGGGCGGCGGTGACGGTCCCGCTGCTGCTCGACGAGGTGCGCGCGGACGGTGCCCAGGCGCGGAGCCAGGCCCTGCACACCCTCTCCAAGATCGGGGACCGGCGGGCCTGGCCGGCGATCACGCCGGCGCTGCTGGCCGACGCCGACGAGGAGGTGGCCCGCAGCGCCTGGCGGGCCGCGGTCGTGCTCGTGCCCGAGGGTGGGGAGCGCGAGTTGGCCGTAGTCTTGGCCGCTCAGCTCGGACGCGGCGGACGCGAGACGCGGTTGAGCCTCAGCCGGGCGCTGATCGCGCTCGGGGAGGCGATGCTGCCGGCGCTGGACGCCGCGACGGCGGACCCCGACCCCGGGGTGCGCGCCCACGCGCTCGCCACGGAGCGGCTGTGGCGCGACCCGGACGCCGGATTCGAGTTCGCGATCGAGGAGGCGAAGCGCACGGCGGTCCTCGGCGAGGGCCGCCGGGAGGGACGGTAGGCAGTGTTGATCGGCGACGTCGCACGGCGCTCCGGGGTCAGCGCCCGCATGCTCAGGCACTACGAGTCGCTCGGGCTGGTGCGGCCGACGGGCCGTACCGGCTCCGGCTACCGCCGGTACGCCGACGAGGACATCCGGCGGATCTTCCACATCGAGAGCCTGCGGTCGCTGGGCCTGTCGCTGCGCGACGTCGGGCGGGCGCTCGACGACCCCGGTTTCGCGCCCGCCGAACTCGTCGACGACCTCATCCGCCGCACCCGCGAACGCATCGCGGCGGAGACCGAGTTGCTCACCCGGCTGCGGCGGATCGACGCCGCGGAACCGGCCGGCTGGGAGGAGGTGCTCCAGGTCGTCGCGCTGCTCCAGGCCCTGGAGTCGAAGAGCCCGGGGGCGCGGCAGCGCGCCGCGCTGTCCGCGGGCGAGGACGTCGCGGTGCCGGTGGAGGCGCTGGTCGAGGCCGTGCTGGGCGAGTCGGACCCGAACGTCGCCGGGGCCCTCCGCTGGGCGCTGGCGCAGGCCGGCGGCGCCGGGGCGGCCCTGCTCGCGCAGGGTCTGGGCTCGCCCGCGGCCGAGGTGCGCGAACGTGCCGTGCGGTCCCTCGCCGAGCTGCCGGACGGCACCGCGACCGCGCTGCTGCGGGACGCCCTCGGCGGCCCCGACGCCGTGGTCCGCAGGTACGCGGCGCTGGCGCTCGGCGCCCGTGGCGTCGCCGACGCGGTCCCGACGCTCATCGACATGATCGTCGAGGCGGCGAACGACGCCGACGCGGCCGACACCCTGGGCGCGCTGGCGAACGACCCCGCGGTGGCGGACCGGATCGCCACCGGGCTGGTCGACCGGCTCGCCCTCGACGGCGTCGGACCGGACGCCCGCCGGAGGCTGGCCCAGGCGCTCGCGGACGTCCCGGGGAGCACGACGTCGCGCGCCCTCGCGGAGCTGACCCGGGACGAGGACCGTGCGGTCGCGCTGACCGCGACGTACATTCTCAAGCTGCACGACACGCGGTAGTCGCGACCGCGATCGGGGATCCGATCGGGGCAGGGGTGACCGGGGGTTCGAGGGTGGGGGTGGCGTGACAGGGGCCGGGCGGTTCCGTCGGCAGCGGCGGCTGTTCCTCTCGGTGGCGATCGACACGTTCGGCTCCGGCGTCTTCCTGCCGCTGTCGCTGCTGTTCTTCGTCACCGTCCAGCACTTCCCGGCGGCCGCCGCGGGCACCGCCGTGACGGTCGGGTCGATCGCGTCCTTCGCCGTCGTTCCGCTCTGCGGACGGCTCGTCCAGGCGGCGGGGCCCAAGTCCTGTCTGCTCGTCAGCAACGTCCTGACCGCGCTCGGGTACGGCCTGTTCTTCGCGGCCGGGAACCTGCCCGCCGTGGCCGCCGTGAGTTTCCTCGTGACGGCCGCCGACCGCCTCTACGGGGCCGCCTGGCCCACGCTGGTGGCGCGGTTCGCGAAGCCGGCGGAGCTCACCGAGTGGTTCTCCGCGGTCACCGTGCTCAAGACCACCTCGCTGGGGGTCGGCACGCTGGGGGCGACCGCCCTGATGGCGCTCGCCGGCGGAGACGGCCTGCGGGTCGCGCTCGCCCTGAACAGCGCGAGTTCCCTGCTCGCGGCCGTCCTCCTGCTCGGGGTCGCCGTGCCGGCCGCCGAGCGGCCCTCGCGCAGGGCAGCCAGGTCGAACACCCGGGCGGCACTTCGCGACCGGCCCTTCATGTCGCTGGTCGCGTCCCAGACACTGCTGTCGGCGGCCTGGCTGATCCCGACGGTCGCCTTCCCCGTGTACCTGGTGGCGAGCCTCCATCAGGCCGCCTGGTGGCCGACCGTCGTGGTCGCCGTCCGCTACGCCACCGCCACCACCCTGCAGATGCGGATCAGCCGACGGCTCTCCGGCTGGAGCCGCTCGCGGGTCCTGCGCCTGTCGATCGGCGCGGTGGCCGTCGCCATCGCCCTGACCGCGACCGTCTCCACCGCCCCGCACGCCCTCCAGGGCCCGCTCGCCGTCCTGGTGGCGGCGGTCCTGGCCCTGGCCGAACTGGCCTCGAAGCCCACCGCGGCCGCGGCGGCGGTCGCCATGGCCCCCAAGGGCGACGAAGGCCCGTACATGTCCCTGTTCCAGCTGACCTGGACGGTGTCCTACGCGGTCGGGCCGGCCGTCATCGGCCTGGGCCTGCAGAACCCGCCGCTGCTCTGGACCGCACTGGCCCTCTGCGTGGCCGCCGCCGCCCTGGCCCACCGCCTCCGCACCCCACTGCGCCGCCCCACGGCGCAACTCCCGCACGCCGCACGCGATCTGCGGGAGGAGGCCGAAGTCCCGTAGAGCGGCGCCCGCCCCTTCAACCGTCCTGCCGCAGCGATCGGTCGGAGTCTCCGCACGCCGACTCCCCTACACCGCCCGGGGATCCGCACCGGCAGGCCGACCCCCGGGCCCGGCAGGCGTCAGCGCCGTACCGGCAGCTCGTCGACGAGCCCGTAGGCGCGCAGCTGGTACGGGAGCGCGGCCGGGCGGCGCCACTGGAGGTCGAGGCCGCAGGCGCCGAGGACGGCGCCGAAGGCGTGCCGCATCGCGTCCTGGACGGCGGTGCGGGCCCGGGCGGCGCGCTCCGCGGCGGGGGTGTCGCCGTCGGCTGCGGCGGACAGCCGGCGGGAGGGGTTCCAGCGGAGGTCGGCGACGCCGGTGGTGTCGTCCCCGTCCTCGACGGCCGGGCACGGCATGAGGGTGATGCCGGGCGCGTGGAGGTGGTCGGCGACCGGCAGGCCGGCGAGCCCGGCGGTGCGGCGCACCGCGGCGACGACGTCCGCGCCGATGCCGAGGTCCTGCGGGCGGGAGCCGGCCGGGGCCGGGGCGGCGGCGTCCTGGCCGATGGCCGGAGCGGGTCCGTCGGCCCGTCCGACCCTGGTCTCCCCGTCGAGCCGGCCGGCCACGACCTCGATGCCGAAGGCCGGCAGGAACTCGGCGAGGGCGTTCCGCATGGTGCTGCCGACGACCCGTCGGGCGGCGAACGCCGGCTGCTGGGGCTGTTCCATGGCCGCGGCGGCCGCCAGCCGGGGGCCGGGCTCCCAGTGCAGGGCGATCAGTCCGGCGCAGTCGTCGGAGTCGTCGTGCGGCCGGGCCGGGCGCAGGTGGACGCCGGGCCCGTGTCCGCCGTACCCGACGGGCAGGCCGGCCAGCAGGAGCGCCTCGGTGACGCGGTCGACGAGCACCGGATCGATCCGGGGCCCGCCCGGGGACGTGCGTTCCGCAGCCGTGTCCACGCCGTCCTCCTCCGGGCCCCGGGCGGCGGCCGACCGCCGGCGCCCCGAGCGTACGGCGTACCCCGACGGCCCGTCGGCGAATCCCGGAACCGGCCGCCGCGACGCGCCCGCCGGGAGGGCGGGCGCACCGGCGGTGCCCGTCCGGTCGGTTCCAGGGGTTGGCCGGCACCGGAGCCGCCCGCACCCGAGCCCACGCCCGCGGCTGCAACGGACCGGCGCGCCACCACGGCGCCGCCGCCCCCGTGACCGGCCCGCGGCGGTCCCGCCCGGCCGGACCGCGGCTACAACCAGCCGCGCCGGGCGGTCTTCAGCCCGGCCTCGAAGCGGCTCGCCGCGTCGAGGCGCTCCATCAGGGCGGCCATCTGCCGCCGGACGGTCCGCACCGAGACGCCGAGCCGCTTGGCCGCCGCGTCGTCCGTGAGCCCGGTGGACAGCAGCCGCAGCAGCTCGCGCTCCCCGGCGGTCAGGCTCAGCGGGGCCACCCCGTCCCGGTCGCCGGCGATCGGGACGGCGGTCTCCCAGGTCTGTTCGAACAGGGCGACCAGGGACGCGACGATCCCCGGCTCGCTGGTGCACAGCGCGCCGGCCCGGGTGTTCTCCGGGTCGATCGGCACCACGGCCGTGCTCCGGTCGAAGACCAGCATCCGCGGCGGCAGCACCGGCGCGGTCCGCACCTCGCCGCCGAGGCCGGCCATCCAGCGGACGTAGTCGAGGGTCTCCGGGGCGTCGTGGATGCTGTCCTGGTAGATGGTGCGCAGGCTGACCCCGCGCCGCAGGGCGTCCTCGTCCAGCGGCCGGGACGCGGCCAGGCTGGCCGCGGACTGGGCGCCGCCGGGCATCACCGCCAGGACCTCGCTGGTCAGCCGGGAGGTCAGCACCTCCAGCTTGTCCTGGATGGCGTCCAGGCCGAGCAGCCGCTCGCGGTCGCCCACCGGGTTGTCGGCCCGTACCTTCGCGTACTCCCCCAGGGCGCGCGCGACGGCGGCCTTGGAGGCGGCGACCTCCTGCTGCCGGCGCGCGAGTTCCTCCTCCTGACGGCGCAGCAGGATCTCCAGTCCGCGCTCCGGGCTGACCGGCCGCAGGGTGCCGGGCCGTTCGCGGGAGGCGCGCAGCAGGGTGAGGTCGGCGAGCCGGTCGAGGGCCGCGCGCACGGCGGCCTCGGGGAGGCCGAGCCGCTCGCAGAGTTCCGCGACCCCGCCCTCGGGGTCGGCGAGCATTTCCCGGTAGACGGCTTCCGCAGTGGCATCCAGCCCCAGCAGTTCCAGCACTTATCGACCCCTGATCCCCGTGGACGGTTCCGTATGCCCGGTCGGCCCGGGGCTGATCATTCCTTCGGCCGGAACGCCCTCGCAAGGGCATGATCCGGTCAACGCCCCGCCCGGGCCTTCGACGCCCTCGGCGGGGCCCGCACAAAGGCGGAATTCGGGCCGCTGCCCGGCACGGTGTTGCAGCATGCTGCCTGTCCTGATCCTGCCCGCGGATTCGCTTCCCGTGACGGGCCGGGGAACGGGAGGATTCCCGGTGCGCGCACTCCCCGTCTTTCCGGACACCCAGAACTGCGGTCTCCCTCAGCGCAGTTCCCGCACAGAACAGGACTCTCCCGTGTCCGTCCGTCCAGTTGCCGCCGTCCTCCTGACCCTCGCCCTCGCCGGCTCCGTCGCGCCGGCCTTCGCCGCCGGTTCGACCGCCCCCGACGCCGCCCCGTCCGCCGCCCAGGGCCCGGGCGGGGGGATCGGCTGGGACGGCCCCGCCGCTCTCTCGATCGGCTGGGACACCCCCTCCACCCGGTCGATCGGCTGGGACGGTCCGTCGGCCGACGCCGCCGTCGGGCAGGTCTGACCTGCCGTGTTCGCGGTGCATCTGACCCTGCCGACCGATGCCGCCGCCCCCTCGGGGGAGGCGGCGGCCGCGGAGGTCCAGGTCGGGCTGTGGGCGTGCGCCGGCCCGGACGACGGTCTGGAGCACGTGCGCGCCCGCGCCGTCGCCGACGGCATCGGCCTGGTGCTCTACGTCCGCGCTCCCGACGAGACGGCGGCTCTGGCCCGGGCGCGGAGCCTGCTGGACCGGGCGCTGGCGCTCACCGGCCGGAACCCGTCCGGCCTCCGGTAGTCCCGCCGACCGACGGGGTCCGCGTCGGCCACCCGTCGTCCCGCCCGAACGGTTTCCGCTGTTCCGGACGGGTTTCCACCGATCCCGCCCGGCCCGGAAATTGGCCGGTTCATTGCTATCGCTTTACCCCGGCATGGCCGACGGGCCGTCGGCGGCCCGGCCGTGCCCCCGTTCTTCCACCCCCCTTCCCTCCCACTGAGAACAATCGAGGAGTTCCATGTCACGCCCCCCGGGCGGATCATCACGGCACCGGTCCGAAGCCGGCTCGCCGCCCCCCTCCACGCAGCGCCGTCGCAACGGCGTGCTGCGCAACACCGCCGTCGCGCTGGCCGTGGTGCTCTCCGTCGAGGCCGCCGCCGTCATCATGACGACCGGTCAGGCCGTGGCCGTCACCACGGAGCAGGCCCCGAAGCCCGCCAAGGCCCTGGGCCCGGCCGAGGCCAAGGACATCGCCACCGCCCACCTCAAGGCCCGGCTGGAGAACCGCCGGATCGAGGTCGTGGACGAGCGCACCGAGTCGACCACCACCTGGATCAACCCGGACGGCACCACCACCCTGGACCTCGCCTCCGGGCCGGTCCGCTACAAGGACGGGTCCGGCAGGCTCCAGCCGATCGACACCGACCTCGCCCGGCAGCCGGACGGCAGCGTCAAGGCCAAGGGCCACCCGCTCAACCTCTCGCTGGCCGGCGCCACCCCGCCCGCCGCCGCGTCGGCGTTCAAGGCTGCCGGCGCCCCGGCCGGGGACCCGA
Organism: Kitasatospora sp. NPDC057738; assembly: GCF_042798815.1. Classification (NCBI taxonomy): domain Bacteria; kingdom Bacillati; phylum Actinomycetota; class Actinomycetes; order Kitasatosporales; family Streptomycetaceae; genus Kitasatospora; species Kitasatospora sp. NPDC057738. Next base: position 79,373 of record NZ_JBHVJT010000005.1, read on the forward strand.
AGGCCCCGACCACCCCGCTGGTCTCGCTGGACAACGGCAACGGCACCGCCATGTCGCTGTCCTGGCGCGGCGCCCTGCCCGAACCCTCGGTGGACGGCGCCAGGGCCCGGTACGCGAACGCGCTCACCGCCACCGACCTGGTCGTCGAGTCCACCCGGACCGGCTTCGAGCAGTTCCTGGAGCTCAAGGACCGCTCGGCGGTGGCCGCCAACGGCAGCGTGACGCTCACCCTGGACGCGGCCGGCCTGCAGGCCCGCCACAACGCGGACAACTCGGTCTCCTTCCTCGACCCGAAGACCGGCGAGGAGAAGGGCCAACTGCCCGCCCCGGTGATGTGGGACGCGCAGGTCGACGAGCGCAGCGGCGACCACACCCGCACCGCGCCGGTCGCGCTGAAGGTCACCCAGAACGGGAACGCGATCGACCTGACGCTGACCCCGGACGCCGCCTTCCTGACCGACCCGAAGACCAAGTACCCGGTCACCATCGACCCGGCGGTCAACATCGGCGTCGGCTTCGACACCTTCGTGCAGCAGGGCTACGCCACCGACGTCTCCTCGCAGACCGAGCTGAAGCTGGGCAACAACGGCTCCGGCCAGGTCGCGCGGTCGTTCCTGCAGTTCCCGATGGCGAAGATCAGCGGGAAGCAGATCACCGGCGGCAAGCTCAACCTGTGGAACTTCCACAGCTGGTCCTGCACCGCGAAGAGCTGGGAGGTCTGGGACACCGGCACGGCCACCACGGCCACCCGCTGGACCGCCCAGCCCGGCTGGAACAAGAAGTGGGCGACCTCCACCGCGACCAAGGGCTACTCCAGCTCCTGCAACGACGGCTGGGTGAACCAGGACATCACCTCGCTGGTCAAGGCCTGGGCCGCCAACGGGAACACCAACAACACCCTGGGCATCCGGGCCACCGACGAGAGCGACCCGTACGGCTGGAAGAAGTTCAACTCCGGCAACGCGACGTCCAACACGCCGTACCTGTCGGTGACCTACAACACCCCGCCGGCCGTCTCCACCCTGATCTCCCCGGCCGACGCCGCGCTCACCGGCGACTCCACCCCGACGCTGTCCGCCAAGGCGACCGACCCCGACGGCGGCAACATAGCCCTCGACTTCGAACTCTGGGCGTCCAACGGCACGGCCGCGCTGCAGTCCGGCCGCACCGCCATGGCCGCCTCCGGCTCCACGTTCACCTGGACCCCGGGCACCGCGCTGCCGGCCGGCGCCTACAAGTGGCGCTCCCGCTCCTGGGACGGCACCGCCAACAGCGCCTGGTCCGCCTTCCGCACCCTCACCGTGGACACCACCGCGCCCGGCGCGACCACCGTCTCCTCCGGCGACTTCCCGGCCGGCCAGTGGGCGGGCACCCCGGACGCCAACGGCGACTACAGCGGCACCTTCACCTTCACCCCGCCGAGCAGCGACGTGAAGGACGTCCAGTACAAGCTGGACGGCGGGGCCTGGGTCACCGCGGCCACCACCGGCACGCCGGTCAGCGCCAAGCTCACCTTCAAGGCGGGCGCCCACACCGTCACCGCGCACAGCCGCGACGCCGCGGGCAACGTCTCCGCCGACCGGACCTACGCCTTCTACGCCGGCAAGGGCTCCGCCCTGGTCGCGCCCGGCGCGGGCGAGCGCCCGGCCCGCCGCACCTCGCTGCAGGCCGAGGGCAACAGCACCTACACCGGGGTGCGCTACCAGTACCGCCGCGGCGAGACGGACGCCTGGAAGGACGTCCCGGTCGCCAACGTCACCACCACCGCCGGCCAGCCGGTGACCGCCTGGCCCCATCCCGCCCCCGGCGGCAAGCCGGCCGCGCTGACCTGGAACATCACCGACACCCTGGCCGAGAACGGCCCGGTCGACGTCCGCGCGGTGTTCACCGACGGCACCGCCACCGACGCCACCGAGCCGAACACCGTCACGGTGGACCGCAACGCGGGCACCGCGCCGGAGACCAAGGTCGGCCCGGGCTCGGTGAACACCCTCACCGGTGACCTCACCCTGTCCGAGACCGACGCCGAGGCCTTCGGCCTGCACGCCGAGCGCTCCTTCTCCTCCCGCCGGCCCGCCAACGGCTCGGCCCAGGAGGGCCAGGCGGCGATCTTCGGCCCGCAGTGGAGCTCCGGCACCACCGCCGAGATCACCGACGCCGACTACTCCTACGTCCGCAAGACCTCGGCGACCTCCCTCTCGGTGGTCTCCGCGGACGGCTCCGAGGTCGGCTTCACCGCCACCGGCGCCGGCGGCTGGAAGCCCGAGCCCGGGGCCGAGAACCTCACCCTGACCGGCGCGTTCACCGCTGCCTTCACCCTGAAGGACACCGAGGGCATCACGGTCACCTTCGCCAAGGTCGACCCGGCCGCCACCACCTGGCAGGCCTCCGGCTCCTCGCTGCCCAGCGACAACTCCACCACCTCGGTGGTCTCGGAGAAGGTCGTCTCCGGCGGAAAGACCCTGGCCCGCCCGAAGTACGTCGTCGCGCCCTCCTCGGCGACCGCCTCCGCCAACTGCGCCGCCGTGCCGTCCACGGCCGGCTGCCGGGTGCTGGAGTACGTCTACGCCGACACCACCACCGCCACCGCATCCGCCCCGGGCGACACGGCCGGCCAGGTGAAGCAGATCCGCCTGTGGTCCACCGACCCCGGCGCCGCCACCGCCACCCCCGTCGTCGTCTCGCAGTACGCCTACGACGACCAGGGCCGGCTGCGCGAGGTGTGGGACCCGCGGACCAGCCCGGCGCTGAAGACCGCGTACGGCTACGACGCGGCCGGCCGGGTCACCACCGTGACCGACCCCGGCGAGCTGCCGTGGACCCTGGAGTACGGCAAGGCCGGCAACGCCGCCACCGCCGGCGACGGCATGCTGCTCGCCGCCTCCCGTCCCACCCTCAAGCAGGGCAGCAAGGACGTCACCGACGGCACCGCCACCACCTCGGTGGTCTACGACGTCCCGCTGAGCGGCGCCAACGCGCCGTACCCGCTGGCGCCGTCCGACGTCGCCGCGTGGGGCCAGACCGACGCCCCGACCGACGCCACCGCCGTGCTGCCGCCCGACGCCGTCCCGGCCACCCACGACGGCAAGGCGCTCGGCACCGCCGGCTACAACCGCGCCTCGGTGACGTACACCAACGCCTCCGGCCGCGAGGTCAACACCGCCACCCCCGGCGGCGGCATCACCACCACCGAGTACAACGCCTACGGCAGCCCGGTGCGGACCCTCTCCGCGGAGAACCGCATCCTCGCCCTGGCCACCACCGGCAACGACCTCAACAAGCTGCGCGCCCTCGGCATCGCCGGCCGCTCGACGGCCGACCGCGCCCAGGTGCTCTCCTCCACCTCGCTCCACTCGGCCGACGGCAAGCGCCTGCTGGAGCAGTACGACCCGCTGCAGCTGGTCACCCTGGAGCACGACGTGGCCGCCTCCGGCACCTCCCCGGCGCTCGCCGCCGGCGACGAGGTCGCGGCCCGCGCCCACACCGTCAGCGGCTACGACGAGGGCCGCCCGGCGGGCGCCGCGGTCAGCGACATGGCCACCTCGGTGACGGTCGGCGCCCGGATCGACGGCTACGCCGCCGACGCCGACACCCGCACCACCGCCACCGGCTACGACTGGGCCCAGGGCCTGCCCGTCAGGTCCGTCCAGGACCCGGCCGGCCTGAAGATCACCACCTCCACCGGCTACGACGCCAGCGGCCGGGTGACCTCGCAGAGCCGCCCGAACTCCACCGGCTCCGACGCGGCCACCACCGTCACCACCTACTGGACCGGCACCGGGACCGGCGCCTGCGCCGGCCACCCCGAGTGGGCCGACCTGGTCTGCTCGATCGCCCCGGCCGCCCAGATCGCCGGCGGCGGCGGCAACCCGCTGCAGCTGCCGACGAAGTCCTTCCAGTACGACCGCTGGGGCAACGTCACGGTCCAGACCGAGACCGCCAACGGCGTCACCCGCACCACCACCCGCAGCTACGACGCGGCCGGCCGCCGGGTGAAGATCTCGGTCACCGGCGGCACCGGCACCGCGGTCGCCGACACCGTGCTCGGCTACGACCCCGCCAACGGCGAGCTGGCCTCCCTCAACAACGGCAGGGCCACCATCACCCTGGGCTACGACAGGCTCGGCCGCCAGGTCTCCTACGACGACGGCGCCGGCAACGTCACCACCACCGAGTACGACAGGCTCGACCGCCCGGTGAAGAAGTCCGACTCGGTGCCGTCCACCGTGACCTACGGCTACGACACCGCCAAGGACCCGCGCGGCCTGCCCACCTCGCTCACCGACTCGGTGGCCGGTACCTTCACCGCCGGCTACGACGTCGAGGGCCGGCTGGTCTCGCAGACCATGCCCGGCGGCAACACCCTCACCAGCAGCTACGACAGCCGGGGCATCCAGACCGGCAAGACCTACACCAACCAGGCGGGCACCGTCCTGCTGGCCGACACCGCCGACTACACCGTCCACGGACAGCAGGCGGGCCGCACCCAGAGCGACGGCAACAGCACCACCAGCGGCTACACCTACGACGCCACCGGCCGCCTCACCAAGGCCGCCGACAGCACCGGCCTGGCCTGCTCCACCCGGACCTACGCGTTCGACAGGAGCAGCAACCGGACCAACCGCACCAGCGTCACCGACGACTGCGACCCGGCCACCGCCGACGCCGTCACCCAGGCCGAGAACCACGGCTACGACACCGCCGACCGCCTCACCGACACCGGCTACGTGTACGACGCCTTCGGCCGCACCACCGCCCTGCCGAAGGGCACCCAGGTCGGCTACTACACCAACGACCTGGTCCGCACCGAGACCCTCGGCGACACCCGCAGGACCTGGGACCTGGACGCCTCCGGCCGCCTCGCGGTCGGCACCACGGAGACCAAGGGCACCGACGGCACCTGGGCCGTCACCGAGCAGGAGACCAAGCACTTCGACGGCGGCAACGACAGCGCCTCCTGGTCCAAGGACGCGGCCGGCAGGCTGACCCGCAACGTCCTGGACCTGACCGGCCAGCTCACGGCCGCCACCGGCACCGACGGCGGCGCGATCCTGCTGCTGACCAACCTGCACGGCGACGTCTCCGTCCAGATGTCCCCGGACGGCCTGGAGGACCTCGCGGTCTACCACTACGACGAGTACGGCAACACCGTCGACTCCACCGGCTCGACCGCGTACGGCTGGCTCGGCGGGGCGCAGCGCGAGGCGGACAGCCTCTCCGGCCTCACCCTGATGGGCGTGCGCCTGTACGACTCGACCACCGGCCGCTTCCTGCAGACCGACCCGGTCCTGGAGGGCTCGCCGAACGCCTACGGCTACCCGGTCGACCCGATCACCATGGACGACCTGACCGGTCTGAACTGGCGCAAGAAGTGGACCGCCTACTTCAGCCGGGCCGAGGGCAACACCATCGGCACCCTGCTCTACGTCTCCGGCAAGATCGCCCAGGGCATCTCGAAGATCCTGCGCAGGCTCCCGCACATCGTCGCCCGGGCCGCCGGCTACGTCCTGTGGGCGCTGTCCTACCTGATGAAGAGCATCGGCAAGAAGTTCATCAAGGCCGCCAACAAGCGCGGCAGCCACGGCGTGATCTTCACCTTCGGGATCTGGGACTCCAGCTGGTGGGGGGTGCCGGACCGTCCGATCTACCGCGTGAACCCGCGGTACTGAGCCGGGAGGAGGCCTCTCCGACGATCCACTGATGCGGGACAGGTAAGGCCGGGCCCGGGGGTGATCCCCCGGGCCCGGCCGCTTGTGCACATCGATGATCATCCCGGCGTAGGCTCTCGGCTGATCACAGGGGCAGAGAGGGAGACAATGGGCCAGAAGATCATCCGGTTCTCGGACCTGACCGGCCGGCACGCGGAGAACGACCGGGACCTGGTGCGGGTGGTGGTGCTCCAGCACCCCGACCTGACGGACGGTCCGGTCGAGATCGACGCGCTCGCCGGGGAGTTGGGCGAGGTGCGGGAGCTGACGCTCGACCTGGTCACGATCGAGCTGCACCACCCGGACCGGGCGGAGCCGCAGACGGTGGTGATGGAGGCCGAGACCTTCAACCGGCTGGCCTCGGCCGCGCCGATGGCCGAGGTGCTGCGCGGCGCCAGGCCCGCCGCCCGGGCCGCCGCCTCCGCGACGGCCCTCGCCGGCAACCGGGAGCGGGTCAACTACGCCAGCCTGGAACACGCCGGGCGGCCGCACAAGGGCCGCACCACCGACGCGGAGAAGCAGGTCGTCCAGCAGCACCTGGACGAGATCAACGAGCGGCTCGCCGCCGAGGGCGTCCGCACCATCGACCCGGACAACGCCGAGCACGTGACCCGCTACGGCCTGGACACCCTGGCCCGGGAGACCGGCGTGATGTTCGGCTGACCGGCCCGGACGGCCGGGCCCGCCGGGCGCTCCGTCGGGCGGGCCGGTCCGGGCACTCCCCGGACGGCTCCCCGTCGGACCGGTCGCCCGCGGCCCGCCCCATGATCGGCCCCGCCGCCCGTTCCGGCGACCGCGGTGCGGCCGGGCGGGCGACCGCCGAGCAGGTGAATCGCCGCGACCGCCCCTCGTGTCGCCGACCGGCCCGGCACGGCGATCGGCTGGACTGCGCGCTATGCGTATTCCACACCGGACCGGACGGATCGTCTCGGTCCTGGCGCTGGTGGCGGGCTCACTGCTGAGCAGCAGCGTGCTGGCCCCACCGGCCCAGGCCGCGATCTCCTTCACCAAGAGCGTCGACAAGGCGACCGTCTCCCCGGGGGAGAACGTCACCTACACCCTGCGCTACACCTGCTCCATCACCGAGTGCACGGGCGGGAACATCCTCGACACCCTGCCCTCGAACATGCAGTTCCTCGGCTGGACGCCGGACCCGTCCTCGGTGGACGTGGCCGCCTCCACCGTGCCCGCCGCGGGCGCGATGGGCGGCACGATGGACATCCGGCTGAAGGACCTGAGTCCGGGCACCACCGCCACCGTCACGGTGACGATGAAGTACCCGAACTTCACCACCCCGAACGGCGCCACCTCCACCAACTCGGCCACCATGTCGGCCAACGGCGAGCCCTCGCAGACCGCCACCGCCGACACCGCCGTCCAGGTGCAGCCGCAGTACACGGTGACCAAGGGCGTCCAGACCTCCAGCAGTGACGGACGCACCGTCACCTACCAGTTCAGCGCCTGCGCCACCGACAACGTGCCCAACGTCGACCTGGACACCAGCCGGCTGCTGGACACCCTGCCGCCCGGCGCGGTGGTGGACACCGGCCGCTCTCCGGGCTGGTCGCCGGCGGCACCCGGCCCGAACACCTGGGGCTACGACATCGGCCCGTTCGTCTCCGGCAACGGGCGCGGCGGCTGCCGCATCCCCGGCGTCCTGGTCGTCAACTACCCGGAGGCCTCCTTCCCGGACGGAACGACCTCCGAGAACGTCGTGGCCCTGCACGGCGACCCGATCGGGCCGGACCCGGAGCGCCAGCTCGACACCGCGAACGCCACCACCAGCCCGTTCCAGCCGCCGGCCAGCGGCGTGGTGGTGACCGCCAGCAAGGTCTGGCGCGACACCACCGTCAACGGCGACCTCAACTCCTTCAGCCTGTCGGCCACCAACACCGCCGGACCGGCCACCAGCCTCACCGTCACCGACCCCGGGGCCGGCAGCACCGACGGCATCTACAACTGGATCTTCCCGCAGTCCCTCCAGCTGGAGCCGTGGAACCCCACCAGCATCCTGCTGACCCTGCAGTACCGCCTCGACGGCGAGCCCACCTGGCAGACCTTCACCCCGGGCACCCCGTTCAACGGCTCCGACACCCGCCGGATCACCTTCGAACCGGGCGCGGGCGACCCGGCCAACGACGTGCTCGGCATCCCGGCCGGGCGCTGGCTGGACGGCCTCCGGTTCACCTGGAACGGCCCGATCCCCACCGGCTGGAGCCCGGGCAACGCGGTGCAGCTGGTCACCCAGGTCGCCACCCCCGGCCACGACGGACGCCAGGCCCCCGAGCCGCTGACCAACTGCGTGGACACCACCGCCACCGACGGCACCAACAACGCCTCGGCCAACGCCTGCGCGCAGACCACCATCACCCAGGCCACCAACCTCGGCGCGGCCAAGACCACCGTCGCCGGCGAGCTGTCCGCCCCCGGCGGCCGGGCGACCTTCCAGGTCATCCCGTACAACCGCAGCGCCCGCGACCTGGACCGGCCGCTGGTGCTCTACGACGTGCTGCCGGCCGGCGTCGTCTACATCGACGGCTCGGCCCGGCCCGACCCCAACTACCCGGACGCCAAGGCCCCTTCGTCGATCACCGTGACCCCCGGCCCGGACGGCCGGCAGATCCTGCGGATGGAGTGGCCGGCCGGCGCGCCGGACATGACCTACCTGCACGACCAGCTGGCCTACCGGATGCTCTTCGACGTCCAGGTCGCCAACAGCATCCGCTCCGGTGACCTCACCAACGACGTCTACGTCACCGTGGACCAGCCCACCGCCCCCGTCGCCTGCATGTTCTCCGGCTCCGACAGCGGCAGCACCCCGGACGTGCTCGACCTCAACGGCAACGGCAACACCACCGAGCTGCTCTGCCACGCCTCCTCGCAGATCCGGGTGGACGTGCCGTCGGTGCTGCGCTCGTACAAGGAGGTCAAGGGCGACCTGGACTCCGACTACGTGAGCATCGGCACCGCCACCCCGGGCGGCCAGATCTCGTACCGGATGACCGTGCGCAACGACTCCCCCGACCCGGTCACCGACTTCATCGCCTACGACAGGCTCCCCACCCCGGGCGACAACTACGTGCTCACCCAGGACGCCCCGCGCGGCAGCGCCTGGACCCCGTCGCTCAGCCAGCCGATCACCAGCAGCGACCCGACCGTGGTGATCGAGTACACCACCGACCCCAACCCCTGCGTGGAGCCCGTCGTCGTCAACCGCACCGGCTGCAACAGCGCGGCGGTCTGGAGCGCCACCTTCCCCGGCCCCGGGACGGCCACCTGGTTCCGCATCCAACGCCCCGGCACGATGGCCTCCGGCGAGTCCTTCACCCTGACCTGGCCGATGGTCGCCTCCTACGACGCGCCGGAGGGCGAGTACGCGTGGAACAGCTTCGCGTACACCGCCACCGACGCGGCCGGCCGCCAGCTGCTGCCGGCCGAGCCCGCCAAGGTCGGCGTCGCGGTCAAGCGGGTCACACCCTCCAACAACGCGCTGGGCGACTTCGTCTGGCAGGACAAGGACGGCTCCGGCGTCCAGAAGCCCGGTGACACCGGGATCGCCGGGGTCACCGTGCACCTGCTGGACGGCAACGGCCAGCCGGTGCGGGACAAGGACGGCAAGCCGGTCACCGCGGTGACCGACGCCACCGGCCACTACCTGTTCGACAACCTGCCGGACGGCAGCTACGCGGTCCGCTTCGACCTGGCCACCCTGCCCAAGGGCGCCACCGTCACCAAGCAGCACGCCGGCACCGACCCGGCCAAGGACTCGGACGCCGACCCGGCCACCGGCCTCACCCAGACCGTCACCCTCAGCGGCGGACAGCGCGACCTCGACCTCGACATGGGCGTGATCCTCCAGACCACCTCCCCGTCGCCGTCGCCCTCACCGTCGCCCTCGCCGACCTCCTCCCCGTCGCCGACCTCCTCGCCCTCGCCGACCTCCTCGCCGACGCCGTCGCCGAGCCCGAGCCCGAGTTCGTCGCCGTCCCCCTCGCCGTCGCACTCGCCGTCCCACTCGCCGAGCCCGACGGCCACCGCCACCCACACGCACACCCACGTCCCGAGCCCGTCGGAGAGCGGCGAACTGCCGCACACCGGCGGCTCCTCCCCCGACAGCCTCGTCGCGGCACTCGGCGCCATCGCCCTCCTCGGCGGCGGCACCCTCTGCTTCGTCGCCTACCGCCGACCGGGCCGGCACGGCTGACGCCCACCCGGACCCCGCTGAACGCCAGTGGCGCCGCCCCGTCGAGGGCGGCGCCACCGGCGCGTTCGGGAGCGGGCCCGGCGGTCCTAATCCAGTTGGGACAGCGCGTCGGTGACCAGCTTGGTGGCGAAGTCCTCGCCGTTGCCGGAGATCCGGTTGACGTACTCCGCGAGCAGGACGGCCGTCGCCTCCAGGGGGTTCATCTCCTCCTTGGTCCACGGTCCGTACTGGGCGCGCCACAGGTTGGGGCTCAGTCCGGTGCCGGCGGCGATGAGCAGGCCGGCCATGGTGGGGATCACCTCCGGGCTGAAGGTCCTCGGCATCATGCGCATGGTGGCCACCAGGCTGGGGATCGCGTGTTCGAGCACGTCCTCCTCGTGCTTCTCGAAGGCCGAGCGCAGCCAGTTCATGTACATGTAGACGAGCGTGCAGGCGCCTTCCACCAGCGCCTCGGCCTCGTCGGGCCCGAAGGACGCGGTGAGCTGCTCGACCATCCGCCGGTGCTCGGGGCCCGTCCCGGACTTGCCTTCGTAGACGGACCTGAGCCGGGAGTCGATCACCATGAGCGCTGCGCTCACATCGCCGACGGGAGCGTGTTCGGGGTCGCAGGACGACACGGGACTCCTTCTGGAACGGCCACGGCCGGGACGGCCGGTCGGTTCGTAGGGTAGGCGACCGATCGGACGGGATCCGCCGGATCCGGCCGGGGGCGCCCTCGGGTGACGGTGCGCGAGTGCCGTCCCGGGCGGACCGGGGCGGCACGGCGGCGGTGGGACGGGCCCTGTCCCCCGCCTCCGTCACCCGGCAGCGGCATCCCACCCGTCAAGGTGACACTCCGGCGGCCGAGTTGACGACGACGGGTGGCGGGCGACACGCCCGGCGTCACACGGCCGTCACGTTGCCGCTGGATACTCGGAAGGCCCACCGCCCGCGCCCCGTACGACGGAGGACCACCGCAGATGACCGCCGGCCCCGACCGCCCCGCCTTCCTCCTGGTCCACGGCGCCTGGCACGGCGCCTGGTGCTGGGACGCGGTGCGCACCGCCCTCGCCGCCGACGGGTGGCGCACCCACACCGTGGACCTGCCCAGCTCCGCCGCCCACCCCGATGCCGCCCGCCCCGACGGCGCCCACCCCGATGCCGCCCGCCCGGCGGGCCTGCTGGAGGACGCCGACGCGATCCGCGACCGCCTGCGGCGGATCGACGGCCCGGTGGTGACGGTCGCCCACTCCTACGGCGGCGCCCCCACCACCGAGGCCATCGCGGGCGCCGCCAACGTGGTGCGGGCGGTCTACCTCGCCGCCTTCCAACTGGACGTCGGCGAAAGCGTGTTCTCCTTCCTCGGGGCTCCCGTTCCGGAGGACGACACGGGCCGCACCCCGCCGAACGCCGACGCCCGCCGCCTGCACTACACCGACGTGCCCGCCGCCGAGGCCGACCGCGCCCTGGCCCGGCTGACCCCGCAGAGCGTCCGGTCCTTCACCCGGCCGGTGACCACGGCGGGCTGGCGCACCGTGCCGTCCAGCTACATCGTGTGCGAGCACGACCGGGCCCTCGAACCGTCACGGCAGCGCGAGCTCGCCACCCGCGCCGACACCGTCCACCGGCTGCCCAGCGGCCACGCCCCGTTCCTGTCCATGCCCGGGGAGCTCGCCACCCTGCTGGGCCGGATCGCCGGCTCGGCCGCTCCGCAGGGTGCCGACGTCCGGAGTGACGAGGGGCGCTGACGGCGGGCGGGACGACCCGACCGGCTCCGGGCCGCCCCGTCCGCCCCGTCCGCCCCGCCCGCCCCGCCCCACGGTCTTCGACCCGGGTCAGCCGGCTTCCGTGCGCGGCTCCAGCCGGGTGCCGCTGCGGAGGGTGATCGACATCAGGTCGCTGGGGGCGTCGAGCTCCAGCCGGTGCCAGCGGCCCCGGGGCACGATCGCGGCGGTGCCCGCCGCCAGCCGCACCACGGACTCGGCGTCGCCGGGCTCGACGGGGCGGAGGTGGAGGCGCACGGCGCCGGCCAGGCAGCAGACCGCCTCCTCCGCCTCGGGGTGCATCTCCCAGTGGTCGGCGTGGACGTCTGCGTCGCTCTCCACGTGGAAGGTCGCGATCTGCCAGACCCCGGCGTCGCCGGCGGCCATCCGGCGCCCGGCCGCCCGGACGAGGCCGTCGGGGTGGATGTGCAGGGCCGAGGCGAACAGGTCCACGGCCGCGAGCGGAGTGGTCGTCATGAGCGGGTTCCTTCCAGTCGGTTCTCTGCGGGGGTGAGCGGGGCGGGGTGCCCTGGCGCCTGCGGCCGGCGCCGGGGCAGCACAACGATCGCCACCAGCGCGGCGAGGGCGAAGAGCCCGGCGGTGGCGGCCAGTCCGGTGGCGTAGCCGGAGTTGAGGGCCGACGGGTCGGTGGCGCCGCCGGAGCGGTGGGCGGCGACGGTGGCCAGGGCGGCCAGGCCGACGCAGCCGCCGAGCTGGCGGGAGCTGTTGAGCAGGCCGGAGGCCGTCCCGGCCTCGTGGGCGGCCACGCCGGTGGTCCCGGCGGCGGCGACCGGGGCCAGGACCAGCCCGGTGCCGATGCTGGTGACCAGGGACGGGCCGAGGACGTCGGTGAGGAAGCCGCCGTCCGGGCTGATCAGCGAGAACCAGGCCAGGCCCGCGGTGGCCAGCACCGCCCCGGGCACCAGGGCGGCCCGGGGAGTGCGGCGCGCGACGACGCGTGTGGCGAGCACGGTGCCCGCGACCAGTCCGGCCGAGAAGGGCAGGAAGGCGAGGCCGGTGGCGGCGGCGCCCAGGCCCAGCACCTGCTGGAGGTAGAGCGAGACGAAGTAGAAGGCCGTGAACTGCCCGGCGGCGGCCAGGAACACCAGGACGTTGGCACCGGCCACCCAGCGGCTGCGCAGCAGGCCCGGGCGGAGCAGCGGTGCGGAGGTCCTGGCCTCGGTGACGGCGAAGGCGGTCAGCAGCGCGAGCGCGGCGGCGAGCGTCCCCAGGGTGGCCGGGGAGCCCCACCCCCGGACATCGGTGCGGACGACACCGAACACCAGCAGCCCGACCCCGGCGGTCGCGAGGACGGCGCCGAGCACGTCCGGCCGCTCCCGCCGTACGGGCGGTGCCTGGGCCGTTCCGGTCTCCTCGGCGGGACCGCCGGCCGGCAGCAGCGCGAGCGCCGTCGCCACGATCGGCAGGTTGACCAGCATGACCCAGCGCCAGCTCGCGTACTCGGTCAGCAGTCCGCCCGCCAGCACGCCCAAGGCCCCGCCCGCGGCGTTGGCCGCGCTCCACACGCCGAGCGCGCGCACCCGCCGGGGGCCTTCGGTGAACGTGGTGGTGAGCATCGCGAGCGCGGCCGGGGCCGCCGCCGCCGCGCCCGCGCCCTGTCCGGCGCGGGCGGCGACCAGCTGCCAGGGCGACTGGGCCAGTCCGCCCGCCAGCGAGCAGAGGCCGAACACGGCCAGGCCCAGCAGGAGCAGCCGCCGCCGGCCGTACAGGTCGCAGGCGCGGCCGCCGAGCAGCAGGAGCCCGCCGAAGGTGAGCGCGTAGACGTGCACGACCCAGGAGAGGTCCAGCGGCGCGAATCCCAGGTCGGCCCGGATCGCGGGCAGGGCGACGTTGACCACCGACATGTCCAGGGCGAAGACGAACTGGGCGACCGTCACCGCCGCCAGCACCCGGCCGGGGCGCCCTCGTAAGTTTTTGTACATGTATAGAAAGTAGTCCCGGGCGCCCCCCGCTGTCGAGCCCCGGGTGATGATGGGGGCATGCAGCAGCCCTCCGCCCAGCCGCCCGCAGCCCCGCAGCCTGCCGCCCAGCCGCCCGCCGGATCGCAGCCGACCGGACCGCAGCCCGCCGGGGTGCCCGCCGCCCCGCGGCCCGGCGCGCGGCGCAAGGCCACCGGCCGACCGCCCCGGATCACCCGGGAGGAGGTCGTCACCACGGCGCGCCGGATCGTGGACGAGGAGGGCGTCGAGCGGCTGACCATGCGCCGCCTGGCCACCGAGATCGGCAGCACGCCGATGGCGCTCTACCACCACGTCCGCGACAAGGAGGAGCTGCTCGTCCTGCTGCTGGACGACTACGCCGCGCGGACACTGCGACCGACCGAACCGCCGGCCGACCCGCGCGAACGGGTCGTCACCGCGGCGGCCGCCATCCACGAGGCGCTCGCCGCCTGCCCGTGGATCGTCGAGGTCCTGACCGGGGACAGCGTGATGTCCGCCCACTCGCTGTGGTTCGTCGAGCAGATCGTCGACGGCCTGGTCACCTGCGGCCTCTCACCGGAACGGGCCGTCCAGGGCTACCGCGCGATCTGGTACTACACCGCCGGCGAGATCATGGTCCGCGCCACGGCCACCCGCGGCCGGCCCGCCGACGACCGCCCCACCCACCGCCAGCAGGTCTTCGCCGATCTCGACCCGGAGCGACTCCCCCGCCTGGCCGGGCTCGCGGACCGCTGGGCGCCGCTCACCGCCCAGGACACCTACCGGGACGGCCTCGACGCCCTGGTGGACGGCCTGCTCGCGGCCCGCTGAGCGGCTGCGCGGCCTTCCGCGCCCCGGCCGCCCGCCGGGCGGAGCCGGCTACCTCCCGACCAGAGCCCGGACGACGAGGCCGCTGAGCGCGCGGGGCGCCAGCCGCCGGGCGGTCCACATCGCGTGGGTGCCGCGCCCGGGAAAGGCCCACAGCCGGCCCCGTGCCAGGGCGCGGTCCATCGAGTCCAGCACCTTCTCCGGGCTCAACCCCCGGCGTGGACCGATCACTTCAGGGGTCTCCACCCGGATGCGCGACAGCATCGGGGTCTCCACCGCGGGCGGGCAGACGCACAGCACCCGGATGCCGTCGCCACGGTGTTCGGCCGCGACGATCTCGGCGAGGAAGTGGACCGCCGCCTTGGCGGCGCCGTAGCCGCCGCCCAGCGGGATGGGCACCCAGCCGCCGATGGAGCCGAAGAGCACGACCTGGCCGCCGCCCTGTGCCGCCATCGCCGGCACCACGGCACGGACCATGTGGAGCGTGCCGCCGTACACGACGTTCATCAGGCGCAGGGTCTCCGCCGGGTCCTGATCGAGCAGCCGGCCCATCACCCCGACGGCCGCGCAGTGCACCAGCCGCCGGGGCGGGCCCAGCTCGCGGCCGACGTCGCGGACCACGGCGGCGACCGCCGCGTAGTCCGTGACGTCGCAGACGAACGAGCGCACCCCGGGGGCCCGCTCCGACAACGCGTCCAGACCGGCCGCGTCGACGTCGACCGCCGCGACCGCCCAGCCCGCCCGGGCCAGCCGCAGCGCCGCCGCCCGGCCGATCCCGCTGGCGGCACCGGTGACGATCGCCACCTCACCCGGCACGGACGCCATCTGTCACGCTCCCACGGCTGCGAGAAGTACCGGACGCGCCCTCGGCGCCGGAGGCCGAGCCTCCCGAGCAACCATGCCTACCCGGCCGACGGCGCCCCGACTCTCACCCGGCCGGACGACCGTCGGCCTCAGCCGTTGCCGAAGAAGCCGAGCGCCCCCGCCGCGCAGACCCCGCCGGCCCCCATGAACACCGGGGTCAGCACCTTCAGCTCCACCCAGCTTCCGGCCCGGAACCGCATGCCCTTCGGCGGCCCGATCGGGTACCAGCGCCGGCGCCCGATCGGGATCGGCCACAGCACCGGGCAGCCCGAGACGGTCAGCGCGTCACCCAGGCAGTGCACCAGCGCGCCGAGCGCGATCGGCAGCCCGATCCACAGGTACTGCTGCCCCGGCTCCTCGAACAGCCACTGCGAGCCGTTGCCGGGCTTGTCGAGGACCTCCGCGAGCATCCACGCGCTGGCCGCCCCCAGCAGCCACACCAGGACGTCACTGGAGACCCGGGCCTGCCGCCACAGCAGACCCTCGATCGCCAGCACCATGTGCACGAACAGCACCACCAGCACACCCCAGCGGCCGCCGAACACGGCCACCGCCGCGGCGCCCGCCCCGCACAGCACCGCCCAGAGCCAGGTGTGCGTCAGCGTCCGGTGCCCGCCCGAGCGCCTCGGGTCGCCCTTGCCCCGGGTGGCCTTGTACACCGCGTACGAGAGGTTGTCGATCACCTCGCACAGCGCCCGGGACACCGGCCCGAACGCCCGGGATATCGTCGCCGCCTTGTGGTCCAGGTCCGGCGCCAGCGCCGCCCCCGCGCAGATCAGCGCCCCCGCGAGCAGGACCGGCCAGGGCATCGGCTCCCCCATCCCGGCCGCCACCGCGCCCACCCCCAGCCATGCGGCCGCACCCGACAGCGAATGCGCCGGTCCCATCATGTCCGTACACCACCGATCCTCATCAGCTCGGCCCTCACCGCGAGGACCTGACGTCACGGCAGCCTATCCGTCCAAGATCACCGACCCCGCCCCTCGCCCCCGGCCCGCCCCTTCCTTCCCCCCGATCCGGCCGGGCGGGCCCCACCCGCTCCGCCCCGCCGGACCCTCCGGCGCCCCGCGGATCAGGCCAGGGCCTTCTCCAGCGCGGCGAGGTAGCTGCGCATCATGTGGTCGCGGATGCCCTCGCCGTCCGGCGAGAACGCCGCCGCGCCCAGGCCCTTGGCCCGGTCGGTCAGCCCGGGGACCAGCCCGACCTTCTCCGTGACACGGCCCGAGGAGTCGATGTGGCGCAGCGCCTCGACATGGGTGAAGGCGGGCTCCGGCGGCAGCTCCGGGACGATGTCGTTGCCGTGCACGAAACGGTAGGTGCGCCCCCGCAGGCCCTTGTCGTACGCGGCGGCGAGCAGCCGGTCGCAGGTCCGGGGCTGGCCGAAGGTGTAGACGCCGTCGGCCGCCAGGCTCGGGTCCTCCAGGTCGAGCCGGGCCGCGACGAGCATGGCGAGGGCGCCGCCGAGGCTGTGGCCGGTGAACCAGACCGTCTGATCGTCGGTCCGCAGATCGGAGACGGCCTTGGCGACGTCCGGGTAGATCGATTCGAGGGCCTCGGCGAAGCCGTAGTGGACATAGCCCGTCCGGGCGGGGCCGGGCCAGGGCGGGGTGGTGGCGTCGGTGAGCCAGTCACGGATCTGCGCGGGTTCGGTACCGCGGAACGCGGTGACGATCATGTCGTCGCCGGCCATGGTGTACGCCTGGGTGTCCTGGAGCGGGAACGGCGGGGTGAAGCGCGTCTGGTGGTGACGCACGGCGTCGAAGCCCCAGGCGTGGGCCTGCTCCTCGATCGCGGCCTCGTCCTTGTAGGCGAGTTCCGCGGCCTTCGCCAGCCAGTAGGCGTGCGAGAGGCTGTAGCCGGTGGCCTGCTGGTCGAAGTCGGTGGGTACGGCCATGGGGGGCACTCCTGTCGGGTCGTCGGACGGAACGGCGGATCGGCCCCCAGGCCCCGACCGGCATCCGCCGCCGAGTGCGCACCGCAGCGCCCTGGTGACCAGGAGTGACGCTACCCCGCACACAGTTCGTGAGCGACCGGGCCACACCCCCGCCCCATCCGCCGGGCGCCCGCGGCACGACACCCGCCCCGACCAAGCCCGCCCCGCCCCGCCAAGCACCGGCACAGGGAACCCGCGCTCCCGCGCCCGGCTCACCCGCCGAGGCAGCGGCCACGGCAGCGGCCACTGCCGCCGATCCCCCCGCCGCCCACCGCAGTCGCCGTCAGTCCGCTTCCACCGACCGCGCGATCCGCTCCCGCGCCGCGACCGCCCGCGCGTCCTCGTACCCGTCCAGCAGCGCGAGCGCCTGCGTCCGGTGGCGCCGCGCCGCTTCCCCGTCGTCGGCGAGCACGGTCGCCGCCAGAGCGTCGAGGGCCAGTGCCTCGTGCCAGGGGTCGCCGAGTTCGTGGTGGGTGGTGGCGGCCCGGCGGAGGAAGGCGGCGGCCTCGGTGTGACGGTCGAGGTGACGGTAGGTCTCGCCCGTGCCCTGCCAGGCGAGGGCTTCGCGGCTGCGGTCACCGAGGCGGCGATGGAGGACGGCGGCGCGCTGGTAGGAGTCGAGGGCGTCGGCGGGTTGGCCGTCGGCCCGTTGGGCGTCGCCGAGGGTGAGGAGCCAGAAACCCTCCAGGCGGTGGTCACGGAGGTTCAGGGCGATGTCCAGTGCCGCGTGTGCCGAGGCGAGTGCACCGGCCGGGTCGCCGTCCTCGCGTTGGATGTCGCTCAGCAGGCGCAGGGCGTTTCCCTCGCCGCGCTGGTTCTTCAGTGCGCGGTGGGCGGTCAGTGCCTGGCCGACGGCGGCCGCGGCCTCGGGGAGGTGTCCGGCGCGACAGTGGGTGCTGGCGAGGTTGGAGAGTGCGGTGGCCTCCCAGTGGGCCTCGCCCAACTGCCGGAAGGCGGCGAGCGCCTGCTCGAAGTGCCGGGCGGCGTCGTCCAGTTGCCGGCTGTGCAGGTGGACCAGTCCCAGCAGGTTGAGCGAGTGTGCCTCGTTGAGCCGGTCGCCGAGTTCACGCCAGAGCGCCAGGGCACTGCGGTGGCACTCCAGGCTGTCGCCGAGGGAGTTGACCCGGGTGTACGCCATGCCGAGGTCGGTGAGCAGCACGGCGCGGGCCGTGTCGTCGGAGAGGCGTTCGGCGGCTGCCAGCCCGAGCCGGCCCGCCACCGGCCAGTCCGCGCCGGGGGCCGAGGGGGCCTGGGCGTTCCAGAGGACCGCGGCCAGCTGCCAGGTCCGCCGGTCCTCGCCTGCCGCGGAGGCGGTGTGGACGGCCTGGAGGAGGTTGGCGCGTTCGCGTTCGGCCCAGTCCACGGCGGCGTTGTAGTCGGCGAAGACCGTCGGCCGGACTCCGTCCGCCGCCTGGTCGAGCGGCAGCCGGGCTTCGGCCGGCCGCAGCCACTGCTGGGCGGCGTCGGCGGTGTGCAGGTACCAGTCGAGTACCCGCCGCAGTGCGGCCCGGCGCTGTGCGGGGGCTTCTTCCTGCTGGGCCTGGTCGGTGGCGTAGGCGCGCAGGAGGTCGTGGAACTGGTAGCGGTCGGGTGCGCCCTGTTCCACGAGGTGGGCGCCGACGAGGGAGTCGAGGAGCTGTCGGGTGCGATTGGGGGTGAGGTGGGCGAGGGCGGCCGCGGCGTGGAGCCCGAAGTCGGGGCCGGGATGGAGCCCGAGGAGCCGGAACAGGCGGGCGACCTGGTCGGGCAGGGCCCGGTAGGACCAGGCGAAGACCGTACGGACGGCGTCGACGTCCTCGTCGTCGCCCACGCTGAGGGCGTCCCAGAGCGCGGATTCGTCGCGGAGGTCGTCGATCAGGTCGTCCAGACCCATGTGGGGCAGGCTGGCCGCGCGTTCGGCCGCAATCCGCAGGGCCAGCGGCAGTTGGGCGCAGAGACGGGCCAGTTCGGCGAGCTTCGCGGGGTCGTCCTCGGGCCTGTGCCCGGCGGTGACGGCACGCAGCAGGGCGACGGCCTCCGCCTCGGGCAGGGTCCCCAGGGTGAGCCGACGGGCACCGTCGCGTACGGCGAGGCCGGACAGACGGCTGCGGCTGGTGACCAGCACGAGGCTTCCGGCGCTGCCGGGCAGGAGCGGCCGGACCTGGTGCGCGCTGGCCGCGTTGTCGAGGACGACCAGGAGACGGCGCTCGGCGAGGAGCGAGCGGTAGAGGGCGGCGGCCGCGTCGGGGTCGGACGGAACGGACTGGGCAGCGACGCCGAGGGAGATCAGGAAACGGTGGAGCGCCTCCTGGGCGGTGACGGGCCGGCCCGGATCGTAGCCGCGGAGGTTGACGTACAACTGGCCGTCGGGGAACCGATGCCGGGCCTGGTGGGCCCAGTGCAGGGCGAGTGCGGTCTTCCCGGCACCGGCGGTCCCGGCGATCACGACGACCGCGGCGGACGTGGTGCCGGCGGAAGCGACGGCATCGGGCGGGTTCCGGTCCTCGCCGGTCAGGGCGGAGTCCAGCTGGTGAAGCTCGTCCGTACGGTTCACGAAACCGCGTACGTCCGCAGGCAGTTGGCGGGGAGTCGGGGCGGCACTCGACCGGTCGGGCCGGCCGTGGAAGTGGATGCCTCCGCTGACGTCCCTGGCCTGGACGACGTCCTGGGCCGAGGACCCGGACACGGTGGAACGCGTGCTTCCCGGGCCGTCGATGCTCCCGCCGTGCTGCTCTGCCACTGCGCTCCGTTCCTATGCGGGTGGGAGGAGGTGTGCCACCTCACGATCGAAGTACACCAGGACGTCTTCGCCCGCCCGGTGGAGATCCGTGATGTAGCTCTCCCACCGGCGGACGAGATCGGGGTCGGTGTATCTGATCGCCCCGACGGGAATTCCTGTTTCCGAATACCGGACCTGATAGAGCGTACGACCACCGAGAATGACGATTTCCGGCAGCTGCCCGGATTCCTCGGAAGCGGCCAGCGTCATGGCGTCGACGATATGGATTCGCTCGCCGCATTCGGCCCTGATCCGCAACGAGTGCAGCTCCCACCGCAGGTACGGCGTCAGCGGCATCTCGACCACCCGCACCCGGTGAAAGCAGGACTGGCGCTCCTCGTCCTCCCGGCCGATCTCGCGCAGCGCCTCGCGTCGGCCTTCCAGGAGGTGCAGCGCCTCGCCCCAGTCGCCTCGACGGGCGGCCTCCCAACTCGGGCTGCCCTGCTCCTCGAAGTGCTGGCGCCGCTCCAGCTTCCAGGAGTCCCGGCCTCGCACCAGCGCGTCCCGCTCGCGGAAGTCGCGCTTGTAGTCGTCCCGGGCGAGAACCTCTCCCCACTCGGCCCTCAGCTCGGGAGCCCGCCGATCAGGCATCCGCGATGTCCGCTTTTGCCGTGCTGAGCATGACGCCCGGAATGACGACGAGCCGCTCACCCGGCCCCAGGGCAACGTCCTCGGGAAGTCGGTCACGGTAGTTGTCGGTGAGGTCCCGGCCGATCACGGCGATGTCACCGTTCGAGAGCTGCCAGATGTCCGGGCATTCGTCCCGGTCCTCGGACGTCCCGAGTTCCTTCGCTGACTTTCCCAGACGCTTCGCCAGAAAAGCGGAAGGATCGGCTTCCCATCCACGAGCCATGCCCGCCCCCCTATCGATATTGCTTTCGGCGCAGAACCGCGGGTTTGGTCATCCTACACCTGACGGTGAGCCAGGGGAATATTTAGTACATTCGCTATGTACTTCTAAATGATCACCATCGCAGCACATCGGCACCATTTGCGGCGGTATTCATCCTCCCGGGGCGGGAGAAGCGGTCCGCCGCGCATATGCCACTGGCTCATGGACTGCGGCAAATTCTCCTTGGGGAGTCAACAGTTCGTTGCAGCACTGAAGTTCACACACCAACACGCCCAGCCATGCAAGAGATGCCCACCCACCCCATCAGGCCAGGTCGCGGGAGGAACCCTCCCACACCCACGGGGGCCGGCCGGCTCCCGGGGTGACGTCGATCTCGGGGACACCGCGTTCCCCGCACCCACGAGGACCAGCTGGTCGCTGTCCTTGGCCTCAGGGCGTGCGTGTTCCGTTGAGGTAGGCGAGGACGGCGAGGACGCGGCGGTTGTCGTCGTCGGAGGCGCCGAGGTCGAGCTTCGCGAAGATGTTGGAGGTGTGCTTGCTGACCGCGCCCTCGCTGAAGTGCAGCCGTTGGGCGATGGCGGCGTTGGAGCGGCCCTCGGCCATCATCGCGAGGACGTCGCGTTCGCGCGGGGTGAGGAGGGCGAGGGGCTGGTCGTAGGCGTTGCGGGCGAGGAGGCGGGAGATGACCTGGGGGTCCATGACGGTGCCGCCGGCGGCGACGGTGTGGACGGCGTCGACGAACTGGTCGGCCTTGGAGACCCGGTCCTTGAGGAGGTAGCCGACGCCGCCGGTGCCGTCGGCGATCAGTTCCCGGGCGTAGAGCTGTTCGACGTGCTGGGAGAGGACGAGGACCGGCAGGCCTGGCCGTTCGCGGCGGGCGGCGAGCGCGACCTGGAGGCCCTCGTCGGTGTAGGTGGGGGGCAGGCGGACGTCGACCACCGCGATGTCGGGGCGGTGGTCGGCGATCGCGGCGGCCAGTTCGGGTCCGCTCTCCACCGCGGCGACGATCTCGTGCCCGTGGGCACCGAGCAGCAGGGAGAGGCCGTCCCTCAGCAGGACGAGGTCCTCGGCGAGGACAACACGCACGGTAGCTCCATGATCAGCCTGGTCGGACCCCCCGGGGGGCTGGTCAGCGTGAGCGTACCGTCGAACGGGGCGAGCCTGCGCCGGATGCCCTTCAGGCCGCTGCCGCCGTCCGGGTCGGCGCCGCCGCGGCCGTCGTCGGTGACCTCGGCGCGGAGCAGTCCGGCGGCGTGGGTGAGGTGCACGGCGGCGTGCCGGGCGTCGCCGTGCTTGACGGCGTTGGTGAGCGCCTCGCTGACCGCGAAGTAGACCGCCGACTCCACCGGCGCCTCGGCCCGTCCGGGCAGTTCGGTCCGCACCTCGACCTTCAGCGGGACGTCCAGGGCCAGCGCCCGCACGCCTTCGGCGAGTCCGCGTTCGGCGAGGACCGGCGGGTGGATGCCGCGCACCAGGTCGCGCAGTTCCTGGAGCGCCTGGGTGACGTTCTCCTGGGCGTCGGTCACCACCCGCTTGGCCTGCTCCGGATCACGGTCGATCAGTGCCGCCGCCGCGCCCAGGCGCAGGCTCACCGCGACCAGCCGGGCCTGCGCGCCGTCGTGCAGATCCCGTTCGATCCGGCGCAGTTCGGCGGCCTGGGCCTCGGTGGCGTCCAGCCGGATCTCGGTGAGCTGCTCGACCCGCCGGGCGAGCCGGGAGCGTTCGGTGGGCCCGAGCAGGGTGCCGGTCCACCGGCCGTGCAGGCGCAGCGCGGGGCGGGCGAGGGCGAGCCCGGCGACGATCGGTACGGGCCCGAGGAGGCCGAGGAGCAGTGCGGGCAGGCCGCCGAACGGCAGGTCGTACGGCAGCGGCGCCTGGACGATCCCGTACAGGCCGGTGCCGACCAGCAGCACGGGTGCGGCCGCGACGGCGCCGCCGACCAGCGGGTCGGCGATCAGCCACAGGGCGTCGCGCCAGGTCGCCGGGTCGGTCCAGAGCCAGCGGACGCGCAGGGCCAGGCCCGCGAGCCAGCGGTTCCTGTGGTAGTCGTGGCCGGTCCAGTACCAGCCGTGGAGCGTGCGTTCCAGGGCCGGGCGCGGCCGGTACGGCGGCGGCACGGGCACTCCTGACCAGTGGCCGGCCGCCCACCGGGCCGCCTCGGCGGCGGAGCGGACCATCCGGGTGGCGGCCGGGAAGAGCGGGAAGATCCCGAGGCAGCCCCAGAGCAGGAAGGACAGCAGGAAGACCGTCGTCAGCGCCGCCCCGACGGGTATCAGCAGTGTCAGGACGGCGAGCCACCCGAGTGCCCGGGCGGCGGCGCGCAGCTCGCGGGCCGCGGCGCCCGGCTCGCGGACGGCGTCGGCCCAGGCGCGGACGGCGTCGGCCCGTTCGCGGGCGTCGCCGCCGGGCGGGCGTGCGTCGCCGCCCGGCTCGCGGGCGGCTGGGGTCTGCGGGCTGCTCACGAGTCCTCCGGTCGGGTTCGGTGCTGCGGGTCGTTCATGATCGCAGTCGTCCGCCCGGGCAGCCGCGCCCGCACCCGGCCCCGCACTCGGCCCCGCATCCGGCTCCGCATCCGCCCCGGTGTCGAACGCTGCTGACCGCGGGTCAGCCGGTGGAACGACCCGCGCGGCACGGGCAGCTCGCCCCCGTCGACGGCCACCACCGAGCCGAACCGCTTGCGCAGCCCCGACAGCCGCAGTGCCGGGGCCCTCTGCCCCGCACCCACCGCTTCCCGCACCTCGTCCTCCCCGCGTCGTCACGGCCGCCCAGGGCATCGGGCGGCACGCGATCAACGCTAGGCACCCCCGCCGGGGGTGGGGCTGGACCCACCCCGCCCCGATGCCTCCACCGCGGGCGGGGGCGCGCCCGGGACGCGCGGAGGGTGGCACAGTGACGGGTTTCCCACCACACACTCCTTCCCCCCGGGCCACAATGGTGAGCCCCAGCACCACCAGGAGGACGTCGTGAGCGACCGGATCCCGCGCGACCGGCAGGGCCAGTGGCGCAGGCAGCGAGGCCTCGGCTCCCGCGGTCCCACCAGGGTGCCCGCCCACCCGCCGATGCCATTGCCGATGCCGTTGCCGTTGCCGTTGCCGTTGCCGGACGGGATCGCGGCTCCGGAGGAATCCGAGCAGCGGCCGTCGGGCAAGGGAACCGGCAGGCTCGGCGAGCCACCCCCGGACGGCCCGACCCCGACCCCGCCCGCCGACCCGCCGCGGTAGCCCGGGCCGCGCACCAGGTGTTACGCGGCCTCGACCTTGACCATCGCGTCGCCGGCCGCGGCGGCCGCGGCGAAGAAGTCCCTCAGCCTGCGGAGGTCGGCGGTCAGAGCGTCGGCCCACGCCTGGGACCACGGGGTGGCGAACCCGAGGGACACGACCTCGGCCGCCACCGCGGTGTCCACGGTCCTCACCAACCCGTCGACGCCCACCGCGTCCAGGAAGCCCGATGCCGTCCGGACCTCATCGGGCCGGAGCACCCACACCTTGATCTCGGTGAACTCGTCGTCACAGTCGGGATCCCCCTCGACGACCACCCGTTCCTCACCACCGAACACCGGCAGTCGGGCCGCCGGGGAGTCCGGGCCCGAGCTGCCGGACGCCTTCGTCAGCGCGACGTCCATCAGGTACCCGTTGCGCTCCACGCCCAGCACCGCACCGGCCTCGTCCAGCGGCCCGAAGTCGTCGTCGAACCAGCCGGGCACCAGGGCACGGAGCTCCCTCGGCGACAGTTCGTCCAGAACCGCTCCGTCCACCCGCCGCCAGAAGAAGTCCACGCTCATGCCCCGCCTTTTCCTGTTCTCTGCGCCAGGTTAGGCGGGCCCTCCGACAGCCGCCGTCGTGGACGACCGGGCGCCGCCCGGGAGCCCGGTCCTACGGGCGCCGGCCGCGGAAGCCGTGGCTCAGGCCCACGGCGGCCTGCCCCGCCCGTCCGCCCACAGGGCGAGCGCCCGCTGGTCGACGGCGCGGATGCCGACCTGGGTGCAGAACGCGGCGGCGGCCTTGGTGAACGAGCCGGTCGTCACCACGGCGGCCAGGTCGCAGTGGTGGACGTCGCGGTAGGTGCCGTTGACCTTCTGGACGTCCTGGGAGCCGACGGAGGTCCGCGGCCCGTACCGCTTGGCCTGGATGAGGATCCGCTGCCCGGCCGGGGTGGTGGCCAGGACGTCCGCCGCGAGGTCGCCGGCCCCGCCGACCACCTTCACCTTCATGCAGCCGTCCCGGCGGCACAGGTCCGCCAGCGCGTGCTCGAAGGCCTTCGGGGTCATCGCCAGGAACGGCCCGATGTGCCGCAGTTGGGCGGTCCGCGCATCCAACTCCCGCCGCCGGGCCCGCACTCGCGAGCGCAGCACGGCGACACCCGCACCCGCGCCGGCCACCAGCAGCACGGCGACCAGCACGAGGTGCTGGGCAAGCCAGCGGACCACCAGCGAGGCCAGAACGACCGCGACCAGCGCGACCACCCCCAGCAGCGGCGCGTTCCGCTTCATCCACCGCACCCGGCGGGCGGTCATCGACCGACGTCGCCGGACAGGACTACGGGCCACGGCACTCCCCCTCACGCCACGGTATGCGGACGAGCGTAGAAGCAGCCGTGCCGGTACGCCCGCGATCCGGGCGAACTCCGGTGGCCGGACGGCCGAGTTGACCGAATCCCGGCAACCGACGGCCGAACCCCCGCCGCCCCGGCCTCCCGCGCGTGCGGGCAAGGGCGCTCTCCGACCTGCGGCGCAGTACAGCCTTTGCCATTTCTTGACTATGCTGCGGTGCCGAGGCTGCCGGGTCGGACGGTGCCATGAGGCGTGCCCATCATGCCCGTCGCGCCCGTCGCGCCTGTCATGCCCGTCGTGCCCGTCGTGCCCGTCGTGCCACGCGTCCGGTGGCGAGGGGCAGCCGCGGACCTCCGCTTCGGCCCGCCGCACTGGATGTCGCCGCGTCAACCCCCTGGAAGGCTCAACACCATGACCCGTCTCTCCTGGCTGTCGCGGGCTGCGGCGACCGTGCTGCTCGTCCTGGAGTCGGTGGCGGTGGTGCTGTACTTCGGCATCGCGGTGCCGCTGCTCTACAACGGCATCGGGTTCGAGGACGAGGTGGCGCCGAGGTCGAAGGTGGTGCCGCACCTGCTGGCGCTCGGGGGGTACACGATGGCCGGGATCAACGGGTTGGCGGTGCGCGAGCTCTGGCGTCTGCGGCCCGGTGACGGCAGGGTCCTCGTCGTGGCGATGGCCGGGGTGCAGGTGCTGCTGCTGGGGTATGCGGCGCTGTCGGGCAACTACCTGTTCGCGATCTTCGCGGCGCCGGTGCTGCTGTTGCTGGGGGCGATGGCCGTCTCCGAGTACCGGAGCGATGCCCGCCGGGCCGCCACGGGGTGACGGGGCCGGCCCGGGGCTTCCGCCGGGCCGGCGGCACCGTCCGGACGGGCAGCGCAGCGAGCCGCGGCCGGCTCAGCCCGGGCCGCTCGGCCCCCGTCCGCGTGCTTCGGCGTACTCCTTGAAGCGTCTCAGGTCCCCCTTCACCCGGTGGTCGACCGCGGCCCTGGCCTCGCCGGCCTTCTCCCCCGGCCGCTCGGGCCGGAGGTCGACGGCGAGGGTGACCCGGGTGTGGCCCGGGTCGAGCCGCCGGAAGGTCACCTTCTCCTTCCGGTCCGTCTCGCCGTCCACGGCCCGCCAGGCGATCAGTTCCTCGGGCTCCTGGTCGACGATCTCGGTGTCGTATTCGCGGGCGACGCCGTCGATGCTGGTGCGCCAGTGGATGTGGCGGTCGTCCAGCCGGGTCACCGAGTCGACGCCCTCCATGAAGCGTGGGAACTCCTCGAACTGCGTCCACTGGTTGTAGGCGGTGTGCAGGGGCACGGCCACGTCCACGGATTCCTTCACCGTGCTCATGAGGACCTCCTCGTAGGCTGCGGCCGGGGCCTTCCCGCCCGTCTGTGCACCTGCCCGTCCGGCACCGGCGCAACCATCCCGCGTCCCGCCACCGTCCCGGCGGTCGGGTCCGACCCGGACCGGCCCGGACCAACCGGACCGGACCAACCGGACCGGCCCGACCGGCCCGCCTCAGGGCGCGGAGCGCGGCCCGTCGCCCTCGGCCAGGTGCCGGGTCACGGTGTCGAGGTCCGTGCCCAGCCGCTGGGCGGCGCCGACGAGCAGGCTCAGCGCGGTGTGCGGGGTCACGTCGAACCGTTCGGCGGTGATGCCGATGGCGAGGCCGGTGGCGTGCCGCCGGTCCAGCAGGTCGGCGACCGCCCTGGACAGGGCGAAGCGGTCGAGGGCGGCCGACGCCTGGAGGGCGAGCACCTCCACCAGGCCGAGGGCCGGGGTGCCCGGCTCGACCGGGGTGCGCAGGTAGGCGCTGAACACGGTGCAGCCGTGCGGGTGGGTGCGCAGGTGGGCGCCGGCCACGGCCCGTACGCCGCAGCGCCGGGCCCGGTCGGCGAACCGGTCCGACCGACCGGGGTCCAGCCGGACCACGACCTGTCCTTCGCCCTGGCGGCGGAGCCGGGGCAGCGGGCCCGCTTCCGAGCCGCCCTGCGCGCGTTCGAGGGCGAGCAGGTAGGAGGGGGTCGCCGCGAAGGTCTCGACCGAGCCGTCGTCGTGCCAGGTGCTGACGGCGGCGCCCACGCAGTCCGGGACCGTGACCCGGGTCAGCTGCACCACGTCGTGCAGGCTCTGGAGGGGCCCGGACCGGACCCGTTCGTGGGCCGCGAGTTCGCCGAGTTCGGCCAGGAGCGCCGCGCGGGCCCGGTCGTTCGCCGGCGCCCCGGCCGCTGCCGTGGCGACGTCGGCCGGGCCTTGGCGTGCCAGCAGCAGGCGGGCCCTGGCGACCGCGCGGACCGCGTCGGCCTCCCCGGTGTAGATGCCGATCGTGTAGCAGACGTCGCGCAGCCGCTGCCCGGCCTCCGGCGAGCTCGACGGGGACAGGGCCTCGTACTCCGCGACCAGCCGGCCGAGCGCAGCGACATCCACCATGGGCATGAGCACCTCCGTGTGTTTACGGAAAGTATGCGCCGATCACGCAGCGAAACCGCGCTGTCGGTCGCCTCACCCCGGTGGTCGGCCCGCCGACGGCCGCTGACACCCGCCGGAGGCCGTCAGCGGACGTCGGGGGCCGTCAGCGGACGTCGGGGGCCGTCGAGGGTGTCCGGCCGTCGGCACAGGCGCGGAGCACCGCGAAGGCGGTCGCCAGTGTCAGGGCCCAGCAGCCCGCGAGGCCCCAGAGGAAGGGGGTCTTCGACGCCCCCAGTCCGGCGGCCAGGAGTCCCAGCGACAGCAGGGCGAGCCCGAGGACGGTCCGCGGCCGCAGGCCTCGCACCAGGTTCCAGGCCCGGCCGCGCAGGCCGAGCCGGACGGCGCGCAGCCACGGTTCCGGGGCGCGGTCGCGGCGCGGCGGCCTTCCGGTTCCGCGCGGTCGCGCCCACTCGTGTCCGCCCATGGTGTCCGCCTCCTCGCCGCGCCGTCCCCCGTGGTCCCGCACCGGGTACCCCGGATGCGCGATCGCTAACGCCCCGGCCCCGGCCCCGGCCGCGGCCCGACCGCCCGGCGGCCCGATGGCCCGGCGGCCCGGCGGCCCGACGACAGACCCGAGGCGGACCCGCAGCGGCCACCCGCCGTCTCAGCCGACGCCCTCGGCCGCTCCGCCGGTTCCGTCGGCCCAGCCGGGGGCGTCGCGGTCCTCCAGTTCCTCGCGCAGCCGGGCCAGGGTGGCGCTGAGCAGTCGGGAGACGTGCATCTGGGAGACGCCGATCCGCTCCGCGATCCGGGACTGGGTCCAGCCGTTCCAGAAGCGGAGTTCGAGGACGGTCTGCTCGCGTACGGGCAGCCGGGCCAGCAGGGGGCGCACCGCGATGCGGAAGTCGGCGAGTTCGATGCCGGGGTCGCAGCCGCCGAGGTGGTCGAGCAGGGCGCTGCCGCTCTCGTCGGTGTCCTGGTCGCGCAGGGCGTCCAGGGAGTTGGGGCGGTAGACGCGGCCCGCCATCAGTCCCTCGGTGGCCTGTTCGACGGTGAGGTCCAGGTCCTCGGCGATCTCCTCGGGGCGGGGCAGTCGGCCGAGTTCCTGTTCGAGGCGGTCCGAGCCGCGGGCGACGCAGAGGTAGAGCTCCTGCGTGCCGCGCGGGACCCGTACCGGCCAGGAGGTGTCGCGGAAGAACCGTTTGATCTCGCCGGTGATGGTGGGGATCGCGTAGGTGAGGAATTCGACGCCGCGCTGCGGGTCGTAGCCGTCGACGGCCTTGATCAGGCCGATCGTGCCGACCTGGAGGATGTCGTCCATGTCCTCGGCGCGGTGGCGGAAGCGGGCCGCGATGAAGCGCACCAGCGGCATGTTGAGCTCGATGATCGTGCCGCGCACGTAGCTGTAGGCGTGGGTCTCGCGGGCCAGCCCGGCCAGCCGTCCGAACAGGGCGTCGCTCAGTTCGCGGGCCTCGGACTTGCCCATCCGGCGCAGTTCGGCCGCCGTCGGTCTTCGCGGCAGGTCGGGGGGCAGGCCCTCGGGCGGGGCCTCCCGGTCGGTCGTTTCCAGGTGGATGGACACGTGATCACTCCTGGGCATCGGGGTGAACGCCCGGCGACGCGTGCGGATCCGCACCTCGTGCGTCGCGGACCTCTTCCCCAGGACCCGTGCCCGGTCTCTTCGAGCGCGGTCCCGGCGGCACCGTCCACGGTGCCGAGCGGCCGGAACGGTCACGGCCGCTGCACCAGTGTTCCTACCCCGGGGAGACGTTTCCGAACTCACGTTCCGGGTGTTCTCCCGCCCGTCTTCCGGGCGGTCACGCAACGGCACGACCCGCGCGGGCGGTCGCGCACGCCTCCCGACCGGTGCCCGCGCTGGTGGTCGGGCGTGCCGCCTCCCGACCGCCGTCCGCCCGGCCGGGAGGCGGCACGCTCAGTGGTCGAGCGGGCGGGGCCGTCCCGGCCAGGCGGGCCGGCCCGGCTCCCGGGGCAGCCGCGGCTGGACGTAGTCGACCAGCTGCATCATGCCGAGGTCCTCGTGCTGGAGCTGGTGGCAGTGCAGGACGGTGCGGCCGGTGAAGTCCTCGTACTTGACCAGGAGGGTGACGGTGTCGCCCGGCTTGCCGCCGAGCAGGTCGACGGTGTCCTGCCAGACCGGCGGGTCGAGCCGTCGGCCGTTGCGGTGGGTGACGAGGACGTGGTTGGTGTGCAGGTGGAAGGGGTGGTGGAAGGCCGGCATGGAGTCGTCGGTGTGCAGGGTCCAGCGTTCGACGGTGCCGAGTTCCAGGGTGTGGTTGACGAACTCGGGGTCGAACAGGCCGTAGGCGGGGTCGCGGGTGAGGTCGCCGCCGGGGTCGGCCGCGGGGGTGGGGTGGCTGCCGAGGACGCGGTAGGCGTTGGGGAACGGCGGGTCGAAGACCTTCGCGTCGACGTGGAAGACCACCTCGCGGTCGCCGCCCGGGTCGGCGAGGTCCTTCTCGTCGAGGAAGGGTTTGCCCTGCGGCAGCGTGGTCGGCAGTTCCATCGGCGGCCGGACGGCCTCGCCCGCCACCTCGATCGTCATCAGCGGCACGGGCACGCCCTTGGCCCGCAGTTCGTACGTCCCGGCCTCGCCGCCCCGGACCAGCACGTCGGCGCGGTTGCCCACGGCCAGGGACACCGTCTCGGCGGCGACCGGCGCGGGGAAGGTCACGCCGTCCATCGCGATCTGATGCATCGTCAGCTTCCGCTCCCCGGAGGTGACCTGGAGCGAGAGGGTGGTGAAGGCGGTCGCCGCGACCAGGCGCCAGCGCTGGACCTCGCCGGGGCGCAGCGCGAGGGTGGGGTTGACCGCGCCGTTGACGGTGAAGGTGGGCGGGACGGCGGCCAGGGCGTCGCCGGAGGTGAACTCGGGGACCTTTCCGTCCTTGAGCCGGAGTTCGTTGACGCAGACGACCAGGTCGGCGGCGGCCTTGATCTGCGGCACCTCGTCGACGTCGCCCTCGACGATGATGACCCCGGCCATCCCGCCGGCGATCTGTTCGGCGGTGGCGCCGTGCGCGTGGGGGTGGTACCAGTAGGTCCCCGCCGGGTGGCCGGGCGGGATCTCGACGGTGGTCAGGTACCGCGGCTCGGGGGCGCCGGCCGCGGCCTCGTCGGCGCTGCGCGGCGGGAATTCGCGCAGGACGTTGTCGGCGTTCCCGGAGGGCGAGACGTGCAGGCCGTGGGTGTGCAGGTTGAAGCTGTTCGCGCGGTGCGGCCGGTTGTGCCCGCCGTGGTGCTGCGGATTCGGCGGGTTCGGCGGGTTCGGCGGCAGGCCGTTGACCTGGGTCAGCCAGAGCGTGTCCCCGGCGCGCACCCGCAGGGTGGGCCCCGGGATGGTGCCGTTGTAGGTGCGCGTGGTGACCGTCCCGTAGCCCGGGACGGCGGTGTCCGTGAACCGGACGTCGAGCGCCTGGTCGAGCACCGCCCTCGACCCGTCGGAGGCGGACCGGGAGCTGCGGACGGCCGGCTGCGGGAAGGGGGTCGCGGCCGTCGCGGCCGTCGCAGGCCCGACGAGGATCCCGTCGGAGCCCGCCACGAGGACGGCGACTGCGGGAACGGCCTTGAGTACCGATCGTCGACTGATTCCGACAATTTCTCTCATAGCCGGGCAATCTAGGTCGACTTCCGCGGGCCCCCGGTCAGGCACACCGCGTGCCTGCCCGGGGTTGGGCCTTCCGTACCACGCTACGAACGCTCCGGATGGGTCAGGTTGGCCCCGTCGCGGGGGTCGAAGACGTGGATGCGCGACGTGTCCACCCACAGCTCCAGCGGGCCTCCCTCGGCGGCGCGGGTGGCCGGGTTCAGCCGGGCCACCACGCGGTGCTCCTGCATGCCGGTGTCGGCCCGGCCCGAGTCGGCGGCGAGTTCGGCCAGTTCGGCAAGTCCACCGAGGCCGGCGAGGCCCTCGGTCGCCGCCGGTCCGCCCGCCTCCGCGAAGTGGACGTAGACGTCCGAGCCGACCGACTCCCGGACCTCGACGGTCACGGTGACGGTGACCCCTCCGGTGTGCCCCTCGGCCAGGGCGGCGTCCTCGAAGTCCTCGGGGCGGATGCCGACGATCAGTTCGCGCGGCGCGTCCGCGCGCTCCAGGGCGCGCCGGGTGCGGTCGTCCAGCGGCAGGTCGCCCAGCGAGGTGCGCAGGACGCCCCGCTCCAGCGCGGCGCCGAGGAAGTTCATCCCGGGCGAGCCGATGAACCCGGCGACGAAGAGGTTCACCGGCTCGTCGTACAGCTGCTGCGGCGAGCCGACCTGCTGGACGACCCCGGAACGCATCACCACCACCCGGTCGCCGAGCGTCATCGCCTCGACCTGGTCGTGGGTGACGTAGACGGTGGTGGTGCCCAGCCGGCGCTGGAGGGCGGCGATCTGGGTGCGCATCTGCACCCGGAGCTTGGCGTCCAGGTTGGACAGCGGCTCGTCCATCAGGAAGACCTTGGGGTCGCGGACGATCGCCCGGCCCATCGCGACCCGCTGGCGCTGCCCGCCGGAGAGGTTGGCGGGCTTGCGGTCGAGGTGCCGGGTGAGGTCCAGGATGCGGGCGGCCTCCTCGACCTTGGCGGCGATGGTCGGCTTGTCGACCTTGGCCAGGCGCAGCGCGAAGCCCATGTTGTCGCGCACGCTCATGTGCGGGTAGAGGGCGTAGCTCTGGAAGACCATCGCGATGTCCCGGTCCTTGGGCGCGCGGTCGTTGACCACCTCCCCGGCGATCCTCAGGGTGCCCTCGGTGATGTCCTCCAGCCCGGCGATCATGTTGAGCGTGGTGGACTTGCCGCAGCCGGAGGGGCCGACCAGGATCACGAACTCGCCGTCGGCGATGGTGAGGTCGACGTCGCGGACGGCGAGGGCGCCGTCCGGGTAGCGCTTGGTGATGCCGTCGAGGACGATCTCGGCCACGATCCGCCTTCCTGGTCCGCCGGGTGGGGCGGGCTCAACCTCGGGAACTCGACAAAGGGACTCGATGCGGGAACTGGATGCGCAAACTCGATGGGGGTCTCAGCCCTTGACCGCGCCGGCGGTGAGCCCGGCGACGATGCGGCGCTGGAACAGCAGCACGAAGACC
This sequence comes from Kitasatospora sp. NPDC057738, assembly GCF_042798815.1. Classification (NCBI taxonomy): domain Bacteria; kingdom Bacillati; phylum Actinomycetota; class Actinomycetes; order Kitasatosporales; family Streptomycetaceae; genus Kitasatospora; species Kitasatospora sp. NPDC057738. The sequence goes on from NZ_JBHVJT010000005.1 coordinate 112,232, forward strand.
ACGATCGGGATCGTGATGATCACGGCGGCGGCCGCGATCGAGCCGGTCGGCTGCTCGAACTGGGAGCTCCCGGTGAAGAAGGCGATCGCCGCCGGAACCGTCCGGGCCGAGGTGGTGGAGGTCAGCGAGATCGCGAACAGGAAGTCGTTCCAGCAGAAGATGAAGACCAGGATGCCGGTGGTGAACACGCCGGGTGCCGCCAGCGGCGCGATGACCAGCCGGAACGCCTGCCACGGCGTGGCGCCGTCCACCTTGGCCGCCTTCTCCAGGTCCCAGGGGATCTCCCGGAAGAACGCCGAGAGCGTGTAGATCGCCAGCGGCAGCGAGAAGGTCATGTACGGGATGATCAGCCCGGCCCAGGTGTCGAACAGCCCGAGTGCCCGCTCGATGTCGAACAGCGGCGACACCAGCGAGATCGGCGGGAACATCGCGATCAGCAGCGACACCCCGATGAGCAGCCGCTTGCCGGGGAAGCGCAGCCGGGCCACCGCGTACGCGGCCATGGTGCCGAGCACGACGGCGATGGTGGTGGCGATCACCGCGATGCCGATCGAGTTGATCAGGGCGCGGGTGAACTCGGAGGTCTGGAAGATGCCGCGGTAGTTGGCCAGGGTCCACTGGCGGGGCACGAAGGCGCCGTCGGAGAGGGTGCTCGGCTCCTTGAAGGAGAGCGCCACGATCCACCACACCGGGAAGAGCGCGTAGAGCACGACCACCAGGTTGGCGATGCCCCAGCCGGTCAGGGTCCGGGTGTGCCGGCCGCTCATCGGTGCTCCGGTTCCGCGCCGGGCGCGGCCGCGCCGAACAGCTTGACGAAGACCAGCGCGATGAGGGCCACGCAGACGAAGATCAGCACCGAGATCGCCGAGCCGATGCCCAGGTTGAGCGCGGTGAAGAGGTTGTCGTAACCGAGGATCGACACCGAGCCGGTGCCGTTGGAACCGCCGGTCAGCACGTAGATGTTGTCGAAGATCCGGAAGGCGTCCAGGGTGCGGAAGAGCAGGGCGACCAGGATCGCCGGCTTCATCAGCGGCAGGATCACCAGTCGCAGCCGCTGCCCGAAGCTCGCGCCGTCGACCATCGCCGCCCGGACCGTCTCGTCCGGGACGAGGGCCAGGCCGGCGAGCAGCAGCAGCGCCATGAACGGGGTGGTCTTCCACACCTCCGCGAGGATGATCAGACCGACGGCCGGCCACTGCTCCGTCAGCGGGGCGCTGCCCTCCGGCAGCAGGGCGGCCAGGTAGCCGGTGCCCGGGGTCCAGGCGTACTGCCAGGAGTAGGCCGCCACCACGGTGACGATCCCGTACGGCACCAGCACCGCGGTGCGCACCGTGCCGCGCCCGAAGAGCGTCCGGTGCATCACCAGCGCGAGCGCCAGGCCGAGCACCAGCTCGACCGCCACCGACACCACGGTGATCAGCACCGTGACGCCGAGCGCCTGCCACCAGAACGGCGAGGTCAGCACCGCGCCGTAGTTGGCGAGCCCGATCCAGTGCGCCTGCTCGGGGAAGCGCAGGTCGTAGCGCTGCAGGGACAGGTAGACGGCGTAGCCGATCGGGTAGGCGGTGACGCCGAGCATCACGATCACCGCGGGGGCGCACAGCAGCAGGCCCAGCCGGCGTTCCTGGCGGGCCCCGCGCGAGGGCCCGGCCGGTTGCGGTGCGGCCGCGGCGGCGGTCTCGGTGGACGGTGTCACGGGATCAGCCCCTTCGAGCCGAGGGCGTCCTGGATCTGCCCGCGGAGGTCGGCCACGTCCTTCTCCGGGTGGATGCCGGCGGGCGGGGAGAGGGTGTGCGAGATGGCGATGGAGACGTTCTGGTAGGCCGGGGTCTGCGGGCGCACGCTGGCGGAGTCGAGGGCGGCCAGCACGTCGGCGGCGAACGGGTAGCTGGCGGTGAGCTCGGCCGTCTCGTACAGGCTGCGCAGCGAGGGCGGCAGGCCGCCCTTCAGCGCGTTGGTGAGCTGGTTGTCCCGGTCGCGCAGGCAGAGGGTGGCCTCGGCGGCGAGGTCGGGGTGCCGGCTGTACGCGCCCACCGCGAGGTCGATCCCGCCGATGGTCACGCTGGCGGGGCGGTCGGCGCTCACCGCGGGGTACGGGGCCCAGCGGAAGTGCGGGAACAGCTCCGGCCGGTTGGCCTTCATCGAGGGGTAGACGAAGGGGTAGTTGAGTTCGAAGGCGGCCGTCCCGGACTCCATCGCGAGCCGGTTCTGGTCCTCCATCTGGTTCGGCAGCGAGGGGTCGGCGGCCACCGACGTCGCCAGGTCGTGCATCACCCCGGCGGCCGTGACGGCGGGCGCCCCGAGCGAGGGCGCCTGCGCGTCGGGGGTGAGGATCGTGCCGCCCGCGCTGGTGACCAGCGTGTTGAACCAGACCGTCAGCCCCTCGTACTGGGCGCCCTGGATCTCCACGAAGTGCGGCTTGCCCTCGGCGGCCAGCTGCTGCGCCCGGGAGAGCATCTCCGCCCAGGTCCCGGGCGGGGTCGGCACCAGGTCGTCGCGGTACCAGAGCAGCTGGGTGTTGGAGTTGTACGGCACGGCGTACAGCCGGTCCCGCCAGGTCGCGGTCCGCACGGCCGCGTCGAGGGTGTCGGCGGTGGCCCGCGCGCGCATCTCCCCGGTCCACTCGCGGATCCAGCCGGCCTCGGCGAACTCGGCGGGCCAGGTGACGTCCAGGCCCAGGACGTCCACCTCGGTGTCGTGCGCCGCCATCCGGCGCACCAGCTGCTGGCGCTGGCCGTCGGCGCCGCGGGGCAGCTTGTTGTAGCGGATCGTGTAGCGGCCGCCGGACTGCTGCCCGCAGCGGTCGGCGGCCTGCTGGAGGGCGCCCGAGTCGTCCGGGAAGTTGTACCAGTTCAGGGTGACCGGGCCGCCGCTCCCGCCACCCCCGCAGCCCACCAGGGCGGAGGCGAGCACGGCCAGTCCGGCGGCGGCGCTCGCCCACCGCGAGCGGAACGTGGGGACCCTCGGCATCGTTCTCCCGCGCTGGGACGGACCGGTCCGGCCGACCCTAGCCGGGCTCCCCCGGCCCGCCCCGGCCTGCCGGGCCGCCGGGCCGGGCGACCAGCCGGACGGCGGAACCGGGCCCCGGGCTCCCGGGAGGCGCCGGTCCGGGTCGGCACGGATACTGGCCGCACCGAAACCTCCGGAGGCTGGGACCGCACCGGAACCGAGGAGCACGCCGTGACCGGACCCGTCGTCGTCGGATTCGACGGCTCACCCGAGAGCCTGGCCGCCGCCGCCTGGGCCGCCCGCGAGGCGCAGCGCCGCGGCCTGCGCCTGGACGTCCTCCAGGCCTGGCCCCGGCCGAAGCAGATCGCCCCCGGGAGCAGACCCGGCGACCACCCCGCGCTGGCACAACTCGCCGAACGGGAGAGCGAGTTGCGCACCCTCGCGCCGACGGTGGAGGTCGCCGCCACCTCGGTGGCCGCCGATCCCGTCGAGGCGCTGGAGGCGGCCGCGCACGGGGCCGCCCTGCTGGTGCTCGGCTCGCGCGGGCTGGGCACCCTGCGCGGCTTCCTGGTCGGTTCGGTGAGCCAGGAGGTGCTGCGCCGGGCGGACTGCCCGGTGGTGCTGGTCCGGGCCGGCGGGGACGAACCGGACGGACCGGTGACGGTCGGCCTGGACCTGGCGCACCCGGCGGACGAGGTGCTGGCCTTCGCCTTCGAGGCCGCTGCCCTGCGCTCGGCGCCGCTGCGCGTCCTCCACGTCTGGTCCCCGCCGGCCGGCAGCGAGTACATGTCCTACGGGGCGATCGGTGGCCTGGAGGGCGAGGTCTCCGCCGTCGAGCGCAGCGGGCTCGACGGGGCCCTGGACCCCTGGCGGGCCCGGCACCCGGAGGTGACGGTGACCACCGACCTGATCCGCGGCAAGCCCGCCGTCGACCTGGTGGACGCCGCCGCGACGGCCCGGCTGCTGGTCGTCGGCCGCCGCGTCCGGCGGATGCCGCTGCGCCACCACCACCTCGGCCCGGTGGCGCACGCCGCGATCCACCACGTGCACTGCCCGGTCGCGGTCGTCCCGTACGGCTGACCGGGAGCCGGCCCGGGCGCGCTACAGTCCGGTGCCATGAGTGAGTCCGTACGCCCGCCCTTCGGGAACTTCGCCTCCGCCGTGGCCGCGCTGGAGGCCGGCGCGGAGCTCGCCGCGCCCGTCGCCGACGCGCTGAAGAACTGGGACGACCAGGAGGCCGCCGCCTCGGTGCTCTACGTGGACAGCGATCCGCTGAAGGCGGACACCGCCGTGTTCTGCGCGGCCTACGACACCCCGCCGGAGCTCTCGGCGAACTGTGTGGTGGTGGCCGCCAAGCGCGCCGGGGAGGTGACCCTGGCCGCGTGCCTGGCCCTGGCCACCACCCGGGTGGACGTGAACAGGGCGGTGCGCACCCACCTGGGGGCGCGCAAGGCGTCCTTCGCGCCGATGGACACCGCGGTCGAGCTGACCGGCATGGAGTACGGCGGGATCACCCCCGTCGGCCTGCCCGGCGACTGGCCGCTGCTGATCGACGAGGCGGTGGCCGCGGCCCCGTACGTGCTGGTCGGCAGCGGGCGGCGGCGGGGCAAGCTCATCCTGCCCGGGTGGGCGCTGGCGAAGCTGCCGGGCGCCCGGGTGCTGCCGGGTCTGGCCGGCTGACCGGCCCGGCAGCGCCCGGGCCCGGGGCCGGCGGGGCCGGAGCCGGCGGGCCCGGGGTCAGCGGGTCCGGGGGGCGAGACCGACCGGGCAGACCACCGGGGTGCCGTGCACCGGGTCGGTGAGGATCACGCTCTCCACCCCGTACAGCTCGCGCACCAGCTCCGGGGTGACGATGTCGCGCGGCGCGCCCTGGGCGGCCACCTCGCCGTCGCGCATGGCCACCATGTGGTCGGCGTAGCGGCAGGCGGTGCTGAGGTCGTGCAGGACGAGGACGACGGTGCGGCCGCGCCCGGTCGTCAGGCCGCGCACCATCTCCAGCACCTCCAGGGCGTGGCCCATGTCCAGCGCCGAGGTGGGTTCGTCGAGCATCAGGATGTCGGTGTCCTGGGCGACGGCCATGGCGATCCAGGCGCGCTGGCGCTGGCCGCCGGAGAGGGTGTCCAGCGGGCGGTCGGCCAGCTCGTGCAGGTCGGCGGCGGTGAGCGCGTGCTCGACCGCCTCGGCGTCGGCGGCGGACCACTGCCGCAGCAGGCCCTGGTGCGGCTGGCGGCCGTAGCGGACCAGGTCACGGACGGTCAGCCCGTCCGGGGCGGTGGCGGACTGCGGCAGCAGGCCGATGATCCGGGCGATCGCGCGGGTGGACAGCGAGGTCAGCGGCTTGCCGTCGAGCAGCACGGCGCCGGAGCGCGGGGCGATGGTCCGGGCGAGGCCGCCGAGCAGGGTGGACTTGCCGCAGCCGTTCGGGCCGACGATGACGGTGACCTGCTGCCGCGGCAGTTCGAGGTCGAGCCCGCGGACCACGACGGTGCGGTCGTGGCCGAGGCTGAGCGCGCTGGTCGCCAGCCGGGGCGCTCCGGCAGCAATCCCATCGGTCGCGGCGGGCACGGCGGTCGCGGTACGGGCGGTCATGCGGTCCTCCGGGGACGGGTGGTGAGCAGCAGCCAGAGCAGGTACGGGCCGCCCACGACGGCGGTGACCAGGCCGGCCGGGACCTCGATCGGCGACAGGACGGTGCGGCCGAGCAGGTCGGCGAGCAGGGTGAAGGCGGCTCCGGCGGCGGCCGAGGTGAGCACCGGGACGCAGCGCGATCCGGCGATCCGGCGGGCCGCCTCGGGCGCGGCGAGCGCGATCATGCCGAGCGGTCCGGCGACGGCCACCGCCAGGCCCGCGCAGACCACGGCGACCACCAGGACGCCGACCCGCAGGCCGCGCACCCGGACGCCCAGCCCGGTGGCGACGGCGTCGGAGAAGCGCAGCAGCGACAGCCGGCGGCCGAGCAGCACCGCGGCGGGCAGGCAGACCAGCAGGCCGAGTTGGAGGAGGCCGACGGCGTCGGCGTCCCGGCTGTTGAGGGTGCCGACCGTCCAGGCGTACGCGGAGTTGGCGGCGTCGATGGCGGCGCGGGAGAGCATCAGGTTGGTCACCGCGCCGAAGACCGCGCCGATGCCGAGGCCGACGACCAGGAAGCGGTAGCCGTTGCGGCCGGCCCCGCCACCGAGGGCGAAGGCGAGCGAGGCGGCGGTGGCGGCGCCCACCAGGGCGGCGGCGGAGGGCAGCAGCTGGGTGGCGACGCCGGTGACGGAGGCGACGGCGAAGGCGGTGGCGCCCTCGTTGAAGCCGACGGTGTCCGGGGTGGCCAGCCGGTTCTGGGCGAGGGTCTGCATCAGGCAGCCCGCGACGCCGAGGGCGGCACCGACGGCCAGTGCGGCCTCGGCGCGGGGCAGCCGCAGCTTCTCCACCAGCAGCACGTCGCGTGCGGTGCCGTCACCGAAGGCGGCACGCAGGGCGGTCACCGGGTCGAGGTTCGTCTCACCGACGGCCAGGCAGACGGCGGTCACCGCGACCACGACGAGCAGCAGGGCGGCGCCGCCGAGCAGCGGCCGGACCGGGACGAGCACCGAGCGGCCGCCGAGGGCGAGCAGCCGGGTGCCGGGCGGGGTCGGCAGCCGGGTCGCGGCCGGGGGCGTGCCGGGGCTCGCGGCGTTCTTCGCGGCGGCGGCTTTCGCGGTCTTCACGGTGGGGGTCACAGCGCGGGCATTCTGTGCGAGCGGACGACGGCGACCAGGACGGGGGCGCCGCACAGGGCGGTCATCACGCCGAGCGGCATCTCGTACGGGCGGGCCACCAGCCGGGAGGCCACGTCGGCGAGCAGCACGACGGCGGGCCCCAGCAGGGCGGAGACCACGAGCAGTCGGCGCAGGTCCGGGCCGACCAGGGCCCGGGCGGCGAAGGGCACCACCAGGCCGACGAAGGAGACCGGTCCGGCGATCGCGGTGGCGGCGCCGACCAGCAGGGCGACGGCGGTCACCGCGAGGGCGCGGGCCCGGCGGGGCTTGTGGCCGAGGCCGGTGGCGACGTCGTCGCCGAGGCTGAGCGCGGTCAGCGCCGGGCCGGAGAGCAGGGCCAGGACCAGACCGAGCAGCAGCACCGGCAGCACGGCCAGCAGTTGGTCGGTGCCGCGGCCGGCGACCGAGCCGATGGTCCAGAACCGGATCTCGTCGGCGGCCCGGGCGTCGGACAGCAGCAGGACGGAGGAGCCGGCGTTCATCAGTCCGCTCAGCGCCGCGCCGGCGAGCACCAGGCGGACGGGGTCGTCGCCGGCGCCGCGCAGCCGGGCCGCGCCGAGCGCCAGCAGGCAGCCGGCGGCGGCGCCCAGCACGGCGACGTACGGGCCGACGCTCGCGGCGCTGGCGCCGAGCACGATCGCGATCACCACGGCGAAGGAGGCGCCGGTGCTGACGCCGAGCAGGCCGGGCTCGGCCAGCGGGTTGCGGGCGGCGGCCTGCAGCACGGTGCCGGCCACGCCGAGCGCGAGCCCGACCGCGAGGGCCACGGCGGTCCGCGGGACGCGCAGGTGGAAGACGGTGAACCGGGAGTCGGAGTCGCCGTCACCGAGCAGGGTGGCGAACGCCCGTGACGGCCCCACGTCTCCCGCGCCGAGCAGCAGGCTCGCCAGCACGGCGAGCAGCAGTATCGCGCCGGCGGGCAGCAGTCCGCGCAGCAGGAGTGATCGGAATGTCACACCGGGCCTCCCCGTCAGGGCCTTACGTATGGTTAGGCTAACCTCAGAAAAACGGTTCGTCCGTAAACTACCATTCCTCGGAGAACACCCATGCTTGGCACCCGCTTTACCAAGACCCTGCTCGGAACGGCCGTCGTCGGCGCCCTCGCCCTGGGCCTGACCGCGTGCGGCTCCTCGGGTTCCGGCAGCTCCGCGGGTGGCTCCGACTCGTCCTCCACCGCCGCGAAGGGCGGCAAGCGCAGCATCGACACCGCCTTCGGCGCCGTGGAGGTCCCGGCCGAGGCCAAGAAGGTCGTCGCCCTCAACGACACCTCGCTGGACACCGCCCTCGCACTCGGCGTCACCCCGGTGGGCACCAGCGCCAGCCGCGGCGGCACCACTGCCCCCGCCTACCTGAAGGCCGACGCCGTCCCGCTGGTCGCCACGGTCAAGGAGCCCAACATCGAGGCCATCCTCAAGGCCGGCCCCGACCTCATCCTGGCCTCCTCGGGCATCGAGAAGTCCCAGTACGAGAAGCTCTCCGCGGTGGCCCCGACCATCGTCCCCAAGGCCGGCGACTGGCGCTCGGTGCTCGCCGTGTACGGCGACGCCCTCGGCCGCAAGGACGACCTGACCGCCAAGCTGGACGCGCTGGACAAGCGCGCCGCCAAGGCCGGCGAGGGCAAGGCCGGCAGCGCCGTCGTGATGCGCTGGATGCCCAACGGGCCGATCGTGATGAACACCACCAACATGCCCGGCGACCTGCTGAAGAAGGCCGGCGCCGGCACCATGCCGATCGCCGACGGCCTGGGCGCCCAGCCCCACTCGGACCCGCTGTCCCTGGAGAACCTCAACAAGGCCGACGCCGACCGGGTGTTCGTCGCCACCCTGAACGCCGAGGGCGAGAAGGCCCTGGAGACCGCCCGCAAGCAGGAGGCGTTCACCCGCCTCAAGGCCGTCGGCACCAACCAGCTCATGGGCGTCGACGGCCAGGTGTGGAGCAGCAGCTCCGGCCCGATCGCGGCGGAGAAGGTCGTCGAGGACATCGAGAAGGCCTTCGGCGCGAAGTAGTCGCCGCGGCCGGGGAATTCCCCCCCCCGAGCATTCCGAAGGGCCGTCGTCGCAGCGCATGCGGTGACGGCCCTTCCGGCGGTTCCTGCCGGCGGCGCGGGCGAGCGGCAACGCGTTGTGAACGGCGGACCCCCGGGCAGTCGCCCGGGGGTCCGCCGTCATGCCTCCAGGACCAGCCGCAGGAGTTCGCGCAGCGCCCCGCGCTGCTCGGCGTCGAGCCGGGCCAGCGGGTCGCCGGCGAAGGGCATGCGGGCGCGCAGATCGGCGGCGACCTCGCGGCCGGCGGCGGTGGCGGCGACGTGCTTGACGCGACGGTCGGCGGGGTCGACGCTGCGCTCGACCAGGCCGCGGGACTCCAGGCGGTCGACGATCACCGTCACATTGGACGGCTCCGCGTGCAGCCGCTCGGCGATCCGGCGCGTCGGGACCGGGGCCTCGGCGGCGAGCAGCGCCTTGGCCTGCAGCGCGGTCAGGTCGTGGGCCGCCGCGGCCGCCTCGGACTCCCGGCCGTAGCGGCGGTTGACGGCCGCGAAGAGTCCGACGATCTCCTGGGTGAGGTCATCCGGTGGGTGGGACATGACCACCAGACTATCCAGGTGCTTGACAAAGTGAAATGTCAGCCCACATAGTTATGGATCATATTGGTTATGATCCATAAGCACTGGGAGTCCAGCGAGATGAGCGACCGGACCGTCCTGATCACCGGCACCTCCTCCGGCATCGGCCTGGCCACCGCCGTCGCCGCCGCCCGCGCCGGCTGGCACGTCATCGCCACCATGCGCAACACCGCCAAGGCCGGCCCGCTGCTGGCGGCCGCCGAGGAGGCCGGGGTCACCGTCGACCTCCGGACGCTCGACGTCACCGACCCCGCGTCGGTCGAGGCCTGCCTGGCCGGCGTCGACCGGCTGGACGCGCTGGTCAACAACGCCGGCGCGGGCCACATCGGCACCCTGGAGCAGGAGAGCCTCGACGACGTCCGCGCCGTCATGGAGGTCAACTTCTTCGGGGTGCTGCACGTCACGAAGGCCGCCCTGCCCCTGCTGCGGGCGGGCAAGGGCCGCGTGCTGACCGTGACCAGCGTCGGCGGCGTGGTAGGCCAGCCCTTCAACGAGGCCTACTGCGCCGCCAAGTTCGCGGTCGAGGGCTACATGGAGTCCCTCGCCCCGGTCGCGGCCACCGCCGGCGTCTCCGTCAGCGTCGTCGAGCCGGGCGCGGTGGCCAGCGAGTTCGTCAGCAACGTGGGCCTGACGGACGACGCGGCCGAACAGGCCGGGCCGTACGCCCCCGCACTGGCCGCCTACCTGGACCGCACCCGCGGCGCCTTCGCCAACGCCCAGGCGGCCGAGGACGTGGCCGCCGGGATCCTCGACCTGCTCGCCGCCGAGCGCCCCGCCTTCCGGATGCTCACCTCCGACGCCGCCCGGGCCTTCGCCGGGGTCAAGCTCAAGGACCTCGACGGCTCGGCCGTCCAGGGCCTCACCTCCGGCTGGGTCGCATAGGGCCCGGCCCGTCGATCACCGGGGCAGGAGGCCCGCGACCGGCACGGTGGCCGGCCGGGTTCCGCGGACGTCCGCGACGCGGCAGCCGGGCACCGCCAGCGGATGCGGCTCCGGCTCCCCGCGGGCCCGGCGCTCGCGGTCGAGCTCGGCACCGGCCCGCACCGCCCGGTGCACCGCCCGGGCCAGCCGCGCCCCCCACAGCGAACGCGGGCCGCCGAAGGGGTCGGCGGGGGCGTCGGGGGACGCGGCGCGCACGGCCACGCAGACCGCGTCGGACGGGGTGCCCGAGCAGTCGTAGCCGGCGTCCAGCAGGGCCTGGACCTTGGCCTCGGTCGCGGTGGCCAGCAGGTTCACCAGTCCGGCGTCCGCGACCGCGGCCGGCACCACGGCCAGGATGTTGATCGTGCCGGGCCGGTACTCGGCCGGCGCCGCGGCGGGGTCGGCCGCCCAGAGCGCGACACCGATCCCGGTGGTCACCAGCGCGGTGACACCGCCGTCCTCGGCCCGGGTGCAGTCGTCCACCGGCGCCGCCGTCATCAGCCCGACGCCCGGGCCCGTCAGCCCTTCCGCGGCGGCCAGTTCGGCCAGGTGCTCGGCCGGGTCCATTCGCGCATAGCCGGGCCGCACCTGGGCGTTGAGCACCCACCCGCGGCCCCCGAGCCCGCCGCCGAGCACCGCGCTGCTCACCATCCGCCAGCCGGGACCGGCCCGCCACACCAGCAGGTGGCGGCAGGCGCCGTCCTCGGTCCGTACCGTCCGCCCCACCCGTACCGCACCGTCGTCCACGCCCACTCCCCCTCCACCGGGTACGGCACCCCGGCCCGCCGGACGCGGTCCGTCCGCTCGCAGGTCCGACAGCCGGGGCCGGTCGGGGCGGCCGTTCGCTCGGCTGCGGCGCCGACCGGTCCGGGCGGTGGTTGCGAAGGTATCACCACGCCGGTTCGCGGGATTCGCAGGTTCACGGGGTGCGGATGGATCGATTCCCCAGCGAGCCGGATCACCGACCGGGACCGGGGGGGGGGGGGGGGGGGCCCCCCCGTCCCCCCCCCCCCCCCCCCCCCCCCCCCCCCCTCCCCCCCCCCCCCCGGCACGCCCACCCCCCCCCCCCCCCCCCCCCCCCCCCT
>NZ_JBHVJT010000005.1:123565-163886 GCF_042798815.1 Kitasatospora sp. NPDC057738
GGGCCCTCGGGGTCCGGACCGGCGGGGGTGGCGGTCACCGGGTCTCCGGTGGCGGGACGAGGCTTCCGCCCTTCCCCCCCCCCCCCACCCCCGGCCGCCGTCAGCCGGCCAGTTCCTCGCGCAGCAGGCGGGCGGCGCCGACCAGGCTCTCCAGCGAGGCCCGGGTCTCCGTCCAGCCGCGGGTCTTCAGCCCGCAGTCCGGGTTGACCCAGAGCCGCTCCGCCGGGATCGCCGCCAGGCCCGCGCGCAACAACGAGACGGCTTCGTCGGTACTGGGGACGCGCGGGGAGTGGATGTCCCAGACGCCGGGGCCGACCTCGCGCGGATAGCCCGCCTCGGCCAGCTCGCCGGCCACCTCCATGTGGGAGCGGGTGGCCTCCAGGGAGATGACGTCCGCGTCGAGTTCGTCGATCGCCGTCATGATCGCGCCGAACTCGGCGTAGCACATGTGGGTGTGGATCTGGGTGTCCGCGCGGACGCCGGAGGTGGCGAGGCGGAAGGCCTCGGTGGCCCAGGCCAGGTACGCCGGGCGGGCGGCGGCCCGCAGCGGGAGGGTCTCGCGCAGCGCCGGCTCGTCGACCTGCACGACGGCGGCGCCGGCCGCCTCCAGGTCGACGACCTCGTCGCGCAGGGCGAGGGCCACCTGCCGGGCGGTGTCGGCGAGCGGCTGGTCGTCGCGGACGAAGGACCAGGCGAGCATGGTGACCGGGCCGGTGAGCATGCCCTTGACCGGGCGGTCGGTCAGGCCCTGCGCGTAGCCGAACCAGTCGGTGGTCATCGGGTGCGGACGGGAGATGTCCCCGGCCAGCACCGGCGGGCGCACGTACCGGGTGCCGTACGACTGGACCCAGCCGTGCCGGGTGGCGAGGTAGCCGGTGAGCTGCTCGGCGAAGTACTGGACCATGTCGTTGCGCTCGGGCTCGCCGTGCACCAGGACGTCCAGCCCGGCCTTCTCCTGGTAGGCGACGACCTCGCGGACCTCCGCCTCCATCCGCTCCCGGTAGGCCGGGGCGTCGATCCGACCCGCCGTCAGATCGGCGCGGGCGGTGCGCAGTTCGGCGGTCTGGGGAAAGGAGCCGATGGTGGTGGTCGGCAGCAGCGGCAGCCCGAGCCGGGCGCGCTGGGCCTCGGCCCGCTGCGGGTACGCCTGGGCGCGCCGGGTGTCGTCGGCGGTGACGGCGGCGGCGCGGGCGCGCACCGCCGGGTCGCGGGTGATCGGGGAGTTGGCGCGGGAGGCGAGGTCGGCGCGGTTGGCGGCGAGCTCGGCGGTGATCGCGCCGGTGCCCTCGCGCAGGCCCCGGGCGAGCAGTGCCGCCTCGCCGGCCTTCTGTCGGGCGAAGGCCAGCCAGCGGGCGATCTGCGGGTCGATGTCGCGCTCCGCGGCGGCGTCGATCGGCACGTGCAGCAGCGAGCAGGACGGCGCCACGTCGACGGTGCCGGCGAGGCCGAGCAGGGTCGCCAGGGTCGCCAGTGACTTCTCCAGGTCGTTGATCCAGATGTTGCGCCCGTCGATCACCCCCGCCACCAGCCGCTTGCCGGGCAGGCCGCCGGCGGCGGCGAGGTCCTCCAGGTTGGTGGCGGCCGGGCCGGTGAAGTCCAGCGCCAGGCCCTCGACCGGGGCCTTGGCCAGCACCGGCAGCGCCTCGCCGAGCCGGTCGAAGTAGCTCGCGACCAGCAGCTTGGGCCGCTCGGTGAGACCGCCCAGCTCGCGGTAGGCGCGGGCGGCCGCGTTGAGCTCGGCCGGGGTGCGGTCCTGCACCAGCGCGGGCTCGTCCAGCTGCACCCACGCGGCGCCGGCGGCACGCAACTCCGCCAGCAGCCGGGCGTAGACGGGCAGCAGCCGGTCCAGCAGGGTGATCGGCTGGAAGTCGGCGGCCACCCCGGGCGCCGGCTTGGCGAGCAGCAGGTAGCTGACCGGCCCGACCAGCACCGGCCGGGCGGCGTGGCCGAGCAGCAGCGCCTCGCGCAGCTCGCCGACCACCTTGGCCGGGTTCGCGGCGAACACCGTGTCCGGGCCCAACTCAGGTACCAGGTAGTGGTAGTTGGTGTCGAACCACTTGGTCATCTCCAACGGGGCGACGTCCTGGTTGCCGCGCGCCATCGCGAAGTACCCGGCCAGCGGGTCGGCGTCGACCGCCTCCCGGTGCCGCGGCGGGATCGCGCCGACCGCCACCGTGGTGTCCAGCACGTGGTCGTAGAGCGAGAAGTCGCCGGTCGGCACCTCCGCGACCCCCGCCTCGACGAGCTGCGCCCAGTTCGTCCGACGCAGGTCGGCGGCGGTCGCCAGCAGCGCCTCGGCCGCGACCGCGCCCCTCCAGTACCCCTCGATCGCCTTCTTCAATTCACGGCCCCGGCCCTGACGGGGGTATCCGTGGGCGGTGGCGACGCTCGCCGCGGCTGCGGACTTCGTGGTCAAGGGACTCTCCTTCGCGAGTCTGGATCCTCAAGTGCCCGGTGACGGCACGAGGACGCGAAGGGATGACGGACCGGACGGACGACCGCACCCGTGCGCGGCTCCGCCCGATATGGTCGCCGACCCGCCCACGAGGTCACCGGATGGCCGCGCGCGAACGCTCGCGCACGGGCAGTGGCAGGTCTTCGGACTCGCGGGCACACCCACCTCGGCCGAAACCGGGGCGGACACCTACTGGCCGTCGCTTCCCAGACCCGTCCCGGGTCCAGTGCGTATGACGGCGGTCGTTCCCACTCACCGCTGCGGGGCAGTCCCGGATTCCCACCGGGTTCCCTCTTGCGACGCGCCTGCCTGGCGGACAGGGCGAACCAGCTGCACCGCCAGCTTAGGGGCAAACCGTCGGCGTCGAGGCGGAAATCTCGCAAGGCGTCCGCGTGGTGAGACGCGGGCTCCGCGCCCGGCCCCGGGCGGCGCACCCGGGGGCGAACGGCAGAATGGCTCCCATGCGGCACATCTTCGTCATCGGCATCGGCGCGGGCGACCCCGACCACCTCACCCTGCAGGCGGTCAAGGCGATCGGTCGCACCGACGTCTTCTTCATCCTCGACAAGAGCGAGGAACGGCAGGACCTGATCGCGCTGCGTCGCCGGATGCTGGCCGACCACGGACGGCCCGGGCACCGCGTGGTCGCGGCGCCGGACGCCGAACGGGACCGCGCCACCCCCGCGTACGCGGCCGCCGTGGACGACTGGCGCGTCCGCCGCGCCGATCTGGTCGAACGGCTGGTCGCCGAGCACCTCGGCCCGGGCGAGAACGGCGCCTTCCTGGTCTGGGGCGACCCCGCCCTCTACGACAGCGTCATCGCCGTGGTGGACGACGTGTCGAACCGGGGCGGCGTGCCCTTCGCGTACGAGGTGGTCCCGGGCATCAGCAGCGTCTCCGCGCTCGCCGCCCGGCACCGCACCACATTGACCCGGGTCGGGCGGCCGGTGCAGATCACCACCGGCCGCCGCCTCGCCGAGGGTTTCCCCGAGGGGGTGGACGACGTGGTGGTGATGCTCGACGGCCGGGCCGCCTTCGCCGGGATCGACCCCGAGGGGCTGGAGATCCACTACGGCGCCTACCTCGGCACCCCCGACGAGGTGCTCGTCTCCGGTCCGCTCGCCGAGGCCGCCCCGCGCATCCGCGAGCTGCGTGAGCGGGCCCGGGAGCGCAAGGGCTGGATCATGGACACCTACCTGCTGCGACGCTCGGACGGCTGACCCGACGCCTGCCGGAAGTCCGACGGCCGGCCGGCACGCCCGGCGCCCGGCGATCCGGGCGTCGCCGACGGCGATGGCGATGGCGATGGCGGAACAGTTCCCGAACAGCCCGCACGATCGGCGTGCGGGCCTGCGGAGAACGGAGACTGACGGACCGTCAAGGGCAGTGGGTCCCGGCGGTCGGCAACACGGCAGCACGGCGGAACGGCGGAACGGCGGAACGGCGGAACGGCGGAACGGCGGAACGGCGGAACGGCGGAACGGCGGAACGGCGGAACGGCGGAACGGCGGAACGGGAACAGCGGCCCGGACTCATGCGTGCCCGTCTCCGTCCTCGCGGAGAACACGGACCACCCGCGACCGGTGTCCCGACTCCCGGATCCACGCCCGCCGCGTCGGGCGGCAGCCCTCAGTCCAGGAGCTTCGCCACCACCCGGTCGAGCGCGCGGAGGTCCTCCGGCGGCAGCGCGAGCAGCGCGTCCGGCGGCGTGGCGAGGATCCCGGTGGCGAGCGCGGCCTTGGCCTCGCCCTCCTCGGTGAGGTGGACCAGCTTGGAGCGCCGGTCCGCCGGGTTGGTGATGCGCTCGGCGAGCCCGCGCCGCACCAGGTCGTCCACGATGACGCTGGTGTACGGCGGGTCGGCGGTCAGCCGCTCGGCCAGCTCCCGCAGGGTGATCGGGCCGGCGGCGAGCCGGCGCAGCGCCCGGACCCGGCTGAAGCTCATGCCGAGGGCTTCGGCGACGGTCCTGCGGCGGTCGTGGCGCTCCAGCACGAGCGCGTACATCCCCTGCCAGACCCGGGCCGCCGTCGCGGCGTCCGTCCCGCTCCCCTCCGGGTGCCCACCGGTGTCGAGGCGCTCCATCAGGCGTCCACCGTCTCCTTCGTCTCCGTGCTTCCCTCGGCCGCCTCCTCGGCGGCGAGCCGCCGCGCCGTGCGCTCGGCCGTCGCCCGGGCCCAGCGGCCGGAAGTGAGCGTACCGGTGACCAGCACGGCGGCGCCGCAGCCGGCGATGATCCACCATGCCGTCCGGGCCGCCCCGGTGAAGGCCGCCGGGTCCGCGAGGGCGCTGCCGGCCATCAGCGCGCCGGTGACCGCGACGCCCAGGGACTGGCCGACCTGTCGGCTGGTGGAGGCCACCGCCGCCGCCACCCCGGCCTGCGAGCGGGGCATCCCGGAGACGGCGATGTTGGTGATGGGCGCGTTGACCAGGCCGAAGCCGGTGCCGAAGAGCAGGAAGGCGAGGACCAGCAGCCAGGTCGGCAGGTGCTCGGAGTAGCCGACCGCCTGGAGCACGGCGCTCGCGGTCAGTGCCGCCCCGGCCAGCAGCAGCGGCGTGCGCGGCCCCCGGGCGGCCACCATCCGGCCGGACAGCGGCGCGGTGAGCAGCGACATGACCGCCATCGGCAGCATGAACAGTCCGGCGTGCAGCGGGTCGAGCCCGCGGACGTCCTGGAGGTACAGGGAGGTGAGGAAGAGGAAGCCGCCGAGGCCGGCGAAGGCGGCGACCGCGATGACGGTGGCGCCGGAGAAGGGCGCGGAGCGGAAGAACCGCAGGTCGATCAGCGGGTCGGTGCGCCGGGGTTCGTACCGCAGCAGGCCCAGCAGCGCGCCCAGGGAGGCCGCCGCGCAGCCGAGCACCACGGGCGAGGTCCAGCCGCGCTCCGGCGACTCGATGATCGCGTAGGTGAGGGCGGCGAGCACGACGACGACCAGCAGTTGGCCGACCGGGTCCACCCGGCGGGTGCGGGCCGCCCGCGACTCCGGCACGTAGCGGGTGGTGAGGAAGAGCGCGGCCAGGCCGATCGGGACGTTGATCCAGAAGATCGCCCGCCAGCCGGCCGACTCCACCAGCGCCCCGCCGATGATCGGCCCGGCGGCCATGCTGATGCCCACCACGCCGCTCCAGACGCCGATCGCCCGGGCGCGCTGCCGGGAGTCGGTGAAGGTGTTGCTGATGATCGACATGGCGACGGGGTTGAGCATCGATCCGCCGACCGCCTGGAGCATCCGCGCCGCGATCAGCCAGCCGAGCCCGGGGGCCAGGCTGCACAGCAGGGAGGCCGCGGTGAACACCACCAGTCCGATCCGGAACACCCGGCGGCGGCCGATCCGGTCGGCGGTCGAGCCGGAGAGCATCAGCAGGCTCGCCAGCACCAGGGTGTAGGCGTCGACCGTCCACTGCAGGCCGGACACCGTGGTGTCCAGGTCGCGCCGGACGGCGGGCAGGGCCACGTTCAGGATGGTGTTGTCGAGGCTGACGATCAGCAGGCTCATGCAGCAGATGGCGAGCACGAGCCAGGGCCGCGGTCGAGCGGCATCGGGCATGACGAACGCTCCAGAGTTAGTTGTATTGTTGTAATCATTGTGATGCTACAACTAATCCGGGCGGCGACTCCACCCCCGACCGGCCCTGGACAGCGCGACGGCCGCGCCCCGCCGATCTCCTCGACGGGGCGCGGCCGCTGGGGGCCCGCGGATCAGGCCTTCTTGACCACGCCGGACTTGAGCTGCATGGCGCCGAAGCCCTCGATGCGGCAGTCGATGTCGTGCCCGTCGACGCCGTCCACCAGGCGGATGTTGCGGACCTTGGTGCCGGCCTTGATGCCGGAGACGCTGCCCTTGACCTTCAGCGCCTTGACCACCGTCACGGTGTCGCCGTCGCTCAGCACGTTGCCGACGGCGTCCTTGATCACGCGCTCGCCGGCCGGCACGCCGGCCTGGTCACCGCCGCCGGGCACCCACTCGTGGGCGCACTCGGGGCAGACCATGAGGGCGTTCATCTCATAGGTGTACTCACTGGAGCACTGCGGACACGGGGGAAGGTTGTCGCTCATGTGTTCAGGATATCCAGCTGTCCGGAGCTGGTCCGGGCACGAGTGAGGAGGTCAGCAGGGGTGCCGGCACCGGTCGGCCGCCGCTTCCGATGGGCACGGGGTCATGGCCGGCGGCCGCGTCCGCCCGGCCTTCCCCGCCCGCCTCCGCCGCCGGGCCGTCACCCGCCCAGCGGCGCGGGCAGCGGACGGGAGTGCAGGACGTCCAGCCGGGAGACCGCCCGCGTCACCACCACGTACAGCCGGTGCAGGCCGCGCGCCTCGGCCTCCACGATGGCGGCCGGCTCCAGCACCACCACGTGGTCGTACTCCAGCCCCTTCACCAGCGAGGCCGGCAGCACCGTCACCCGCGCAGTGGTGCCGACCTGTTCGGCCGCCCCGGTCGGGATACCCGCCGCGAGCAGCGCCTCGGCGGCCTCCGCCACCGCGCCGTCCGCCGCGATCACCGCGATCGAGCCCTCGCGCTCCAGCGCGGCCCGCACCGCCGCGACCGCCGCTCCGCCCAGGCCGCCCCCGGCCACCCGCCGCACCGTCAGCTCCCCGTCCTGCCGCAGCGACACGGCCGGCGGCACGTCCACGTCCAGCGCGCCCAGCAGGGTGTTGGCGAGGGCCGTCACGGCGGCCGGGACCCGGAAGCCGGTGGTCAGCGGCACCACCGCGGCCTGCGGCTTGCCCAGGTGGGCGAGCTGCTCGGGCCAGCTTCGGGCGGCCCACGGGGCGGTCGCCTGGGCGAGGTCGCCGAGGACGGTCAGGGAGCCGAAGGCGCTGCGGCGGGCGATCGCCCGGCACTGCATCGGGGAGAGGTCCTGGGCCTCGTCCACCACGACGTGGCCGAAGCCGGCCGGGCGCTCGATCAGGCCGGCCACCTCGTCCAGCAGCATCAGGTCGTGCTCGGACCACTTGGCGCTCTTCGCCGAGCGCGGCGGCCGGCGCCACAGGATCGCCGCCTGCTCCTCGGGGCCGAGCACCCCGTCGGCGGCCTCGGCCAGCAGGGCGGAGTCGCTCAGCAGCGCGGCGACCACGGCCTCCGGGCGCAGATTCGGCCAGGCCGCCTCCAGGAAGGCGGCCACCGGCCCGCAGCGGCCGATCTTCCGCGACCAGGCGCCGGACCGGACGCCGGTCCGCCGCTCGGCCTGGTCCTGGAGCATCGCCACCACCCGGGTGCGCAGGCTCTCCCGTCCGATCGCGTACGGCGGCGCCTGCTCGCGCAGTTCGGCGACCGTCCGTTCCAGCCGCTCCGGGGGCACCCGCCACCGGTAGGAGCCGTCCGGTACGACCAGCGGCTCCGGGCCCGTCGCCCGGATGCGGCCGTACAGCGCCCGGCGCAGCACCATCGCCATCCGCGCATCCTGCTTGACCGCGGCGGCCCGCCCGTCGTCCACGGCGGCGACCGGCCGGGTGGCGACCAGGTCCTCGACGGTGCGCTGGGTGACGTCGATCTCGCCGAGCGCGGGGAGCACCTCGGCGATGTAGCGCAGGAAGGTCCGGTTGGGGCCGATGACCAGCAGGCCGCCGCGCTGGATCCGCTGCGGGAAGCTGTACAGCAGGTACGCGGCGCGGTGCAGCCCGACCGCGGTCTTGCCGCTGCCGGGCGCGCCCTGCACGCAGACCGACTCGCTCAGCTCGCCCCGCACCAGCACGTCCTGTTCGGGCTGGATGGTGGCGACGATGTCCCGCATCGGGCCGGTGCGGGGCCGCTCGATCTCGGCGGCCAGAATGCCGCCGGCACCACCCGCGCCACCGTCCGCCGCGCCGTCGCCCGCCGCGACGCCCACCGCCGGGCCGTGCCCGCCGTCCGCGCCGAGGGGTTCGTCCTCCAGCCCGGTCAGCTCCTCCGGCGCGCCCAGGCTCCACGGCGCCCAGCCGAACCGGCGGCGCCGCGCGAGCCCGAGCGGGGCGTGGGCGCTCGCCCGGTAGAACGCCCGGGAGACCGGGGCCCGCCAGTCGACCACCAGCGGCGGCACCGTCGGGTCCTCGGAGATCCGCCGGCGGCCCACGTAGTAGTGCTGCCGCCGGTGCTCCCCGGCCTCCGCGGTGTCGGCGAAGTCGAGGCGGCCGAAGAAGGACGGGCTCTCCGGCAGCTCCTTCATCCGCTTGGCGCGGGTGCGCAGGTATCGGCCGAGCGCCTCCGCGCTGGCACCGTCACCGGAGACGTCCTCCGCGGCGACGACCTGGTGGCCCGCGTCCTCGACCTGCCGGGCCGTCGCGACCCGGCAGACCTCGACGTAGGCCCGCTCCCGTTCCAGTTCGCCGTCCAGGTTCCGGATTTTCGAGGTCATCGTTCGCGCCCCTTCCCGCACAACGGGCTCGTCCGCCGTTCGGAGTCCAGCATAACTTAACTCAGTAAAAATACTTACTTGGTTGCTGCTCCAGGGGGCGGCTTCGGCCCGGGCGCCTCAGGACACCAGGGGCGCCTCCTCCAGCTCGGTCAGCGTCACGGTGCACAGGCCGCCGCGCTCCGCCCGGACGTCGGTGACCTCCAACTGCGTGCCGGGCAGCAGGATGAACTCCTCCTCGCCGGTGAACGCCGAGAAGTTCCTGATGCCGGCGGCCCGCACCGGACGCACCTCGAACAGCGTCCGCTTGCCCCGGCTGCCCAGGAAGGACCGCGCGACCCCGAGCTCGGAGGTGCAGGAGGAGACGCCCCACCACGTCACCGTCCTCCCGAGCGGGTACTGCCGCCGCAGGTCCAGCGAGACCCCGCGCCACAGCGGCGCGGTGCGGACGGGCAGTCGCGACACCGCCGCGAACAGCAGCCGCAGGTACGGCAGGTAGGGCACCAGCCGGCTGCGGTCCGGCGAGCGCAGCACCGCGTTGATCTCCCGGTAGAACGCGGACTCACAGGTGTACAGGTACAGCGCGGCGATCTCGTCGGCGGACAGGCCGGTGGCCGCCTCGTCCGCCCGCCGCTTGCCGAAGTCGTGCGACAGCGACACGTGCCGGTCCAGGCCGCGCAGCAGCTCGGCGACCGGCGACACCGCCTCCCGGAAGCCCGTCGGCGGGGTGTCGAACACACCGGTGATCGCCGGCAGGACGAGGCCCTCGTCCTTCACCCCGGCGAGTCGGTCCAGGTAGAGCTGGTGCAGCTCCATGGTGGAGGCGATGAAGGCACCCATCCGCTCGGCGACCCCGGCCTCCGCCCCGCCACCCTGCACCGACGGCGCGTTCCACCCCGTGCTGGGCAGCCAGTCGACCTCGTCGGCGCCGAGCGAGGCCAGGGCGGCGTTCACCGTGGCGAAGTGCTCGCCGTCGCAGAAGATGTCGCCCTGGGCCGCCGGGTTGGCGTGGTCGATGTGGCGGACCTCGACCTCGGGGTACTTCTCCTGCAGTCGCAGCACGACGTTCTTCAGGCTGCGGGCGTGCGCGCCCCACCAGGCGAAGACCACGTAGCGGTCCTCCTCGGCGGCCCGCTGCTTGGCGCGGAGGATCTCCTCGACGATCCGCTCGGCGACCGGCCGCCAGAACCCGGTGTGCTCGTCCGGCCCCATCGCGCCGTCGCTGCTCGCGGTGAGCGCCGCGTTCAGCAGCAGCACGCCCTGGGTGAGCATCGCCTGGAACCACTCCGGCGGCTGGACCGTCTCCTGCTTCTTCAGCAGCGCCCGTATGTCGGCGATCGGCGTCTTCTTGGGGATGCCGTACTTCCACATCGCCGCGGCCTTGATCAGGCAGCGGATGCTGATCACCCGGCCGAACTGGCTGTCCTTCCAGTCGTGGAAGGTGTTGTCGAACATCGCGATGCCGGTGGCGCTCTCCGGCCGCGGGTACGGGTTCTGGCCGAAGACGACGACCTTCCACCGGTGCGGCGCGTGCGGCTTGAGCGCCTGGAAGGTCAGCTCGCGGACCGGGACGACCTCCGGGCCGCGGCCCGGGCCGATGAACGAGGCCGCACCGGGCTGCGCCTCGATCACCGGCTTCAGCAGCGGCAGCCACGGCTCGCCGCCGCCGGTGAAGAGGTCGGCGAGGGCGAGCGGGTCGTTCGGGTCGGGCTGGGTGGCGGGGGTGTCGACAGCGCTCATGGTGGTGCGACTCCGGCTGGTCGGGACCGTACGAATTTCAGACGAACGGCAGGTGATGGACCGTCAGCTTCCCTGGCGGACACCACAGTCCTACCAGCAGGGTCCGACAGTCCGGCCCGCGCCGACCGGCCTCCGACCGGCGCGGGCGAGGTGCCGACGGGGTGCCGACAGGGTGCCGACGGGGCCCGGACGGATTGTCAGTGCCGGGCGCTAGCTTCGTCGGTGTCACCAAGGAACCGGCCCACCGGGCACCCCCGACCGACAGGAGCCCAGCATGACCACGGACCGCACCGAGCCGCCGCTCAAGGTGGTGCTGACCGACCTCAACGCGACGGTCGTGGAGTCCTGGCGGGCGGCCTTCGCCGACGTCCCCGGGATCGACATCCGGCACGCCTCGCTGCTCACCGCGAAGGCGGACGCCTGGGTCAGCCCCACCAACTCCCGCGGCCGGATGGACGGCGGGACGGACGCCGCGATCAAGCGCCACCTGGGCGCGGGCATCCAGCTGCGGGTCCAGAAGGCGATCCGCGAGCAGCACGCCGGCAGCCTCCCGGTCGGCAGCGCGGTCTGCGTCCCGTCCGGCGCCGTCAACCCGGCGTTCCTGATATCGGCCCCGACCATGCGGACCTCCTCGCAGAACGTCAGCGAGACCTTGAACGTCGCCCTGGCCTGCGCCGCCGCCTTCCAGGCCGTCCACCGGCAGAACCGGCTGCGACCGGGCTCGATCCGGTCCGTCGCCCTGGTCGGCATGGGCGCCGCGACGGGCAAGGTCCCGCCCCGGGTCTGCGCCAACCTGATGTGGTCCGGCTACACCCTCTTCAACGACCACCACTTCGAGGACGACGACGACCTGCGCGCCACCGTCCTGGCCCAGTTGGACGACCTCGAAAAGGCGCCCGCCACCGAGCGGGTGCGCATCGTGCCGCCCGCACGCCGCGGTTCGCCCGCCCGCCGGGGCTGACCCCACTCCGGAGCGGGCCACCCGCACCGCCGCCCGCCACCCACCGCCGCACGGCCGCCGTGCGGCGGTGCCGACTCCGCCCCGCTCTCCCCCGGCCGCCCGCCCCGCCCGTCCCGCGCGCCCTCAGCCCGCCGTGAGCGCCAGCCGGATCCAGCGCTCGGACTCGGCGACCGCCAGCCCCACGTCGAAGACCTTCGGAGCGGCCGCAGCCTGCACCACCAGCCCCTTGAGCAGCCCCACGAAGGCCAGCGCGAAGGCGCCCGGGTCCACGCCGGGGCGCAGCTCGCCGTCCCGCTGCCCCTGCCCGACCACCTCGGCCGCCCACTCCCGGGTCCGGGCGTCCAGCTCCGCCACCGCGGCGGTCAGCTCCGAGGCCCCGGCGAGCGCCTCCGCGCCCAGCACCACGAAGGCCCGGCCCAGGTCGGTCGGGTTGCGCACGCCCTCCAGACAGCCGCGCGCGAACCCGCACAGCTCGTCCACAGCGCCCGCCCCGCTGCGCTCCGGCGCGGCCGCCGCCATCGCCTCGGCCAGCGCCGCCTCCTGGAGCCGGGCGAGCAGTGCGGCCTTCGACCCGAAGTAGTGGGTGGCCAGGCCCCGGCTGAAGCCCGCCTCCTCCCCCACCCCGGCCAGCGTGACCCCGGTGCTGCCGTGCTCGGCGATCAGCCGGGCGGCGGCGGCGATCAGCGCGGACTCGGCCCGGGCCCGCCGTTCGGCCTGGGTGCGGCGCGCGGGCGCCTCCCGGAGCGTCCCGGGTCCGCCGGTTCGGCCCTCATCGTGCGTAGACATGCCACCATGCTACGGTGAACTTGCTTGTTGGATAACAAGTAACTTCCGGAGCGGCGGACACTCCCCGGCCCGCCGCCCCCGCGAGAAGGGAAGTCCTGATGACCGCCACGATGCTCGCCGGCCGGCTCGACGTCGCCAAGGGCGCCTTCGCCGTGGAGGAGGTCCCCGTCCCGGCGCCCGGTCCGGGCGAGGTGCTGATCAAGGTCGAGGCCGCCGGCGTCTGCCTCTCCGACGTCCACCTGATCGAGGGCATGCTCAAGCCGCTCTTCCTCAAGGGCGACAAGGTCACCCTCGGCCACGAGGTCGCGGGCACCGTGCACACCCTCGGCGAGGGCGTGACCACCGCGGCCGTCGGCGACCGGGTGCTGCTGCAGGCCGGCGAGAACCGCGACGGCGTCGTGCACACCCGCGGCGTGGACTACGACGGCGGCTGGGCCGAGTACGCGCTCGCCACCGCCACCACCCTGGTGCCCATTCCGGACGAACTCCCCTTCGAGCAGGCCTGCTTCATCCCCGACGCGGTCTCCACCCCCTGGGCCGCCATCACCGCCACCGGCGCCGTGCGGCCCGCCGAGGCGGTCGGCGTCTGGGGCGTCGGCGGCCTCGGCGCCCACGGCGTGCAGCTGCTGCGGGCCATCGGCGCCTTCCCGATCGTCGCCGTCGACCCGCTGCCGGCCGCCCGTGAGCGCGCCCTGGCCTTCGGCGCCGACGCGGCCCTCGACCCGACCGACCCCGCGTTCGCCCAGCTGCTGCGCGAGGCCACCGGCGGCCGCCCGCTGTCCGCCGCCTTCGACTTCGCCGGGGTCGCCCCGGTGCGCGAGCAGGCCATGGCCGCCCTGGGCGAGCACGGCCGCCTGGTGCTGGTCGGCCTCACCGACAAGCCGCTGACCGTCACCAACGGCACCCTGGTCAGCTACCTGCGCCAGCAGATCCGCGGCCACTACGGCTCCGAGGGCCAGGACGTCGTCGACCTGGTCAACCTGGTCCGCGGCGGCCGGCTCGACTTCTCCCGCTCGGTGAGCGGCACCTTCCCGCTGGCCGAGGCGGCCCGCGCGGTGGAGGCGCTGGAGCGCAAGGAGGGCAACCCGATCCGCCTGGTGCTCAAGCCCTGACCCGGCCCCGCCGACCCGGCGCCGCACCTCCGGACTGAGCCCGGCGGGTGCGGCGCCGCCTTTCCCCGGCCGCTCCACCGCCGGGACCCGCGGCACCGGGCCCGGCACCGTCGCCGCCACCTCGGCCGGCTCCCGGGACAGCACCGCCCGCACACCCCGACCCCGCGCCTCGATCCCGAAGCCCGGCCTCGCACCTCGACCCCGCAACCCGCAACCCGCAACCCGCAACCCGAACGCCCCAACTCCGCGCCCCCGCACAGAAAATGGCATGCACGCCACTAGCCAACCGGCCAGTAGCACCCCTACCGTCGACTCTTCCGTGAGACTTCGACGGAGGAGTCCGCCTTGCGTTCACGCCAGCGCCCCCGCCCCCGCTCCCTCCGACTCCCGGCCGCCGCCCTCGCCTCGGCCCTGCTCGTCACCGCCGCCCGGACCACCAGCCCCACCGCCACCGCCGCCCCCACCCCGGCGACGACCGCCGCCGCCAACGACTACTGCGGCGGCCACTGCGCCGACATCCTGCCGCCCGGCGAGAACGGCAACGCCACCCTCGCCGACATCCTGCTCAACCGGGCCTTCGGCACCCGCCCCGCGCACACCGACGACCAGCTCGGCCCCTACGCCGCCCTCGCCTCCGGCTACCCCGGCCTGACCGAGGCCAAGCTGCGCGACTTCTTCAACGACGCCTCCTTCGGCGTCCCCGCCGACCAGGTGGCGAGCACCACCAGCCCGCGCCCGGACGTCACCATCGTGCGCGACAAGGCCACCGGCGTCCCGCACATCTCCGGGACCACCCGCTACGGCACCGAGTTCGGCGCGGGCTACGCCGCCGCCCAGGACCGCCTCTGGGTGATGGACCTCTTCCGGCACGTCGGCCGCGGCCAGTTGTCCGGCTTCGCGGGCGGCGCCGCCGCCAACCGCCAGCTGGAGCAGACCTTCTGGCAGGCCGCGCCGTACACCGAGGCGGAGCTGCAGCAGCAGATCGACGCCATCGCCGCCCGCGGCGGCCGGGCCACCCAGGCACTCGCCGACGCCAACGCCTACCTCGACGGCATCAACCAGTACGCCAAGGAGTCCTACAACGCCCGCACCTTCCCCGGCGAGTACGACCTCACCGGGCACATCGACCCGATCACCAACGCCGGCTCGATCGAGCCGTTCAAGCTGACCGACCTGGTGGCCCTCGCCTCCGTGGTCGGCGCGCTGTTCGGCTCCGGCGGCGGAGGCGAACTGGCCTCCGCCCAGGTCAAGTCGGCCGCCGAGGCCCGGTACGGCAAGGACGCCGGGGACGCGGTCTGGAAGTCGCTGCGCGAGGCGGACGACCCGGAGGCCGTCCAGACCCTGCACGACGGGCAGAGCTTCCCGTACGCGACCGTCCCGGACCAGCCGCAGGGCACGGCGCTGCCGGACCCCGGCTCGGTGGTGCCCGAGCGGGTCGTCTACGACGCCACCGGCTCGGGCAGCTCCGCCACCACCAAGGCGAACGGCGTCCTGCCCGGAAACCTGCTGACCGCCAAGCACGGCATGTCCAACGCCCTGCTGGTCTCCGGCGCGCACACCGACGACGGCCACCCGGTGGCCGTGTTCGGCCCGCAGACCGGCTACTTCGCCCCGCAGCTGCTGATGCTGGAGGAGATCCAGGGCCCCGGGATCAGCGCGCGCGGCGCCGCCTTCGCCGGCCTGAGCTTCTACGTGCAGCTCGGCCGCGGCCAGGACTACGCCTGGAGCGCGACCTCCGCCGGTCAGGACATCACCGACACCTACGCCGTCCCGCTCTGCACCACCGACGGCTCCCCGGTCACCACCGCCGCCAACTCCTACCTGTGGCACGGCCAGTGCCTGCCCTTCGACCGGCTGGAACGCAAGAACGCGTGGAAGCCCACCACCGCCGACTCCACCCCGGCCGGCTCCTACACCCTGGTGATGTACCGCTCCAGGTACGGCCTGGTCAGCGCCCGCGGCACCGTCAGCGGCGCGCCCGTCGCCTTCACCTCGCTGCGGTCCACCTACCGGCACGAGGCCGACTCCATCATCGGCTTCCAGGAGCTGAACGACCCGGGCGCGGTGCAGGGCGCGGCGGGCTTCCAGCGGGCCGCGCAGGACATCAACTACACCTTCAACTGGTTCTACGCCGACTCGCGCGACATCGCGTACTACAACTCCGGCAGCAACCCGGTCCGCGCCCCCGGGGTGGACCCGGGGCTGCCCGTCCAGGCCCAACCCTCCTACGAGTGGGCCGACTTCGACCCGGTCGCCAACACCGCCCGGTACACCCCGGCGGCCGAGCACCCGCAGTCCGTCAACCAGGACTACTACATCTCCTGGAACAACAAGCAGGCGAACGGCTTCACCTCGGCCGGTTTCGGCAACGGCTCGGTGCACCGCGGCAACCTGCTGGACGACCGGGTCAAGTCCCTGCTGAGGAACGGCGGCAGGGCGAGCCGGGTCTCGCTCACCCAGGCCATGGAGAGCGCCGCCCTGGCCGACCTGCGGGCCGAGGACGTGCTGCCCGACCTGATCCGCGTGCTGCGCAGCGCGCCCGTCACCGACCAGGCCGCCCTCACCGCCCTGCAGCAGCTGGAGGCCTGGCTCGCCAACGGCGCCCTGCGGAAGGAGACTTCGGCGGGCAGCCACGGCTACGCGGACGCCACCGCGATCCGGGTGATGGACGCCTGGTGGCCGCTGGTCGCCGAGGGCGTCATGCGGCCCGGCCTCGGTGACCCGCTGTTCGGCGCGCTGACCGGCGCCCTCCAGATCAACGAGTCCCCCTCGGGCGGGCAGACCGGCTCGGCCACCGGCCCGGTGAGCGCCAACGAGGCCATCCCGCACAAGGGTTCGGCCTTCCAGTACGGCTGGTGGAGCTATCTGGACAAGGACCTGCGCGCCGTCCTCGGCGACCAGGTGGCCGGCCCGCTGGCCCGGCCGTTCTGCGGCGGCGGCGACCTCGCGGCCTGCCGGACCGTCCTGCTGAACACCCTGAAGCAGGCCGCCGCCCAGACCTCCGCCCAGGTCTACCCGGGCGACGCGGACTGCTCGGCCGGCGACCAGTGGTGCGCCGACACGATCATCCAGCGACCGCTGGGCGGCGTGACGGACGACAGGACCACCTGGCAGAACCGCCCGACCTACCAGCAGGTGGTCCAGTTCCCGAGCCACCGCTGACCGACGCGGCCGGTGCCCCCGGCGAGGGGCACCGCCCGCCGGTCACTCCGCCGCGCCTCGTCCACCGCGTCGACCATCGCCCGTACGCCACTGTCCATCGCGACCCCCTCGCCCCTTCGCTCCTCCGGTGTACTCCGCGAGCCTTCCCACCCCGCCCCCCACTCAGACCCGACCCGACGCGCGGCCCGCGGGAACTGCCCCTAGCGTGGTCCGGGGACCGCCCGACCACCCCCGGGCCGAGACCCGGGCCCCGCACCAGGAGGCATGCCGACCATGACCGCCAACCTCTCCGAGCTCACCGGCGACTACGTCCTCGATCCCACCCACACCCGGATCGGCTTCGTCGCCCGCCACGCCATGGTGACCAAGGTCCGCGGCGCGTTCCACCGGTTCGAGGGCACCGCCCACCTCGACGGCGGCAACCCGTCCGGTTCCTCCGGCCAGGTGGTGATCAAGGCCGAGAGCATCGACACCGGCGTGGAGCAGCGCGACCAGCACCTGCGCACCAACGACTTCCTGGACGCGCCGAACTTCCCCGACATCACCTTCCGCTCCACCGCGGTCGAGGTGCGCTCCGGCACCGACTACCGGGTCACCGGGGACCTGACCATCAAGGACACCACCCGCCCGGTCACCATCGACTTCGAGTACACCGGCAACGTCGTCGACCCGTACGGCAACCTGCGGGTGGGCCTGGAGGGCTCGGTCACCATCAGCCGCAAGGAGTACGGCGTCACCTGGAACGCGGCACTGGAGGGCGGCGGCGTCCTGGTCGGCGACAAGGTCGTCCTGGAGTTCGACATCTCGGCGGTCCGCCAGGGCTGACTCCTCCCCCGAACGGCCGGAACCGGTACCGCCACGGACGGGTTCCCGCCGCGGCCCGCCAACCGCCGGACCGCACGGCGGCCGCCCGGCTAGTCTCCTGGCATGTCAGCAGAAGACTCCCTCGCGACCGGCCAGCGCTCCCTCGGCGACCCCGCCCTCGACTACCCGCTCTGGCCGCCGCTCACCGCCGGCTGCCCGCGCACCGGCACCGAGGACGTCTCCTACCCCGTCGAGGTCGACTACGCCTACGACAAGGCCGACCCGGCGGGCCTGTTCGCCCCCGCCCCGGTGCGCGGCGGCCTGGAGCGCTGGGCTCCGCTGCTGCCCCCGCTGCTCGCACCGGGTCTGGGCGAGGGCGCCACCCCGACGGTGGAGATCGAGCCCGGGGTGTACGTCAAGGACGAGTCCCGCAACCCCACGTGGAGCCACAAGGACCGGCTGAACCGCTGCACCACCAGCGCGGCCGTGGGCGTCGGCGCGCCGGGCCTCGCGGTCGCCTCCTCCGGCAACCACGGCGCCTCGGCCGCCGCCTAGGCCGCCCGCGCCGGACTGCGCTGCGTGGTGTTCACCGGCCCGGACCTGCCGCCGAACGTCGACGCCTTCCTCAACGCCTACGGCGCGGTGGTGCTCCCGGTGCCGTGGGAGGCCCGCTGGCCGCTGCTGCGCCAGGCGGTCGACCGGCTGGGCCTGCACCCGGTCAGCAACCTGACCACCACCCACACCGGGCACGCGTACGGCCCCGAGGGCTACAAGACCGTCGCGTACGAGATCTTCCAGGACGTCGGCCTGCCGAGCGCGGTGTTCGTCCCGACCGGCTATGGCGAGTTGCTGTTCGGCGTCTGGAAGGGCTTCACCGAGCTGCGCCGGCTGGGACTGACCGACCGCGTTCCGCGCATCCACTCCTGCGAGACGGCCGCCTCCGGGCCGCTCGCCCTGGCGATCGCCGAGGGCCTGCCGGCCGCCCGGGTGACGGTCGGCCCGAGTGACGCGTACTCGATCGCCTCCCCGGTCAGCGGCTACCGGGGCGTGCTCGCCGTCCGGGAGAGCGGCGGCCGGGCGCTGACCCTGGACGACGCTCAACTCGCTGACGCCCAGCGGGAGCTGGCCCGGGCCGGGCTCTGGACGGAGCTGTCCTCGGCGGCCGGCCTGGCGGGGCTGCGCAGCCTCGGCGAGCCGGACCTCGCCGAGGGCCCGGTGGTCTGCGTGTCGACCTCCAGCGGCTTCAAGGACAAGGGCGTCGGCACCGGTCGGACCGAGCCGGTCGCCCCCGACTGGGAGGCGGTCGCCCGCCGCCTGCGCGCGGCCGGAATCACCGGCTGAGCCCGGTCCTTCACCGCCGCGAGGCCCGCTGTTCGCCCGCCCGCCCACGCTCGTAGGGTCTCCGTAGGGTCGGTGTTCGCCGAGCGCCAGCAGGCTTGCACTCTCCGTCAACTCCCGTCACCTGCCGAAGGGTAGCCACCGTGTCGCGTTCCCTCCGCCGCCTGCTGCCGCTCGCCGTCGCCGTCGCGGCGGTGCCCGTGCTCGCCCTGCCCGCCCTCCCGGCCGGCGCGGTCACGTACGGCACCCCGACGATCACCTTCTCGGCCGGATACCTGTCCGGCGCGGTCGGCGCCACCGGCGACCCGACCGTGACCGTGACGGTCGCCCAGTCCGGCGCCGCGGCCTCGGCGCTGACCGTCGCCGCCTCGGCCACCACCCGCAGCTCCGTGGCCCGCACCGGCGACGTCACGGTGACCGGCACCGGCGGCACCCGCACCCTGGCGGTCGCCGCCCAGGGCGTCGGCTACGCCGACCTCACCGTCAAGGTCACCGGCCTCGGCGGCAAGAGCGCCACCCGCACCCTGCACTACGCGGCCTCCCCCGCCGTGCAGTCCTCCGCCACCAGCCGCTACCTGACCGGCTCCAGCGACGCCTCGGCCGCCGTGGACGCGGGCGGCGGCTACATCGTGGTCGGCGACGACGAGTCCAACACCCTGCGCCTGTACGACCGCGACAACTCCGGTGCGCCGATCCGCACCTGGGACTTCAGCTCGGCCCTCGGCGTCTCCAAGGAGATCGACATCGAGGCCGCCACCCGGGTCGGGAACACCATCTACTGGACCGGCTCGCTGGGCAACAACAAGGACGGCGTGGTCAAGCCCGACCGGCACACCGTCTTCACCACCACCGTCACCGGCTCCGGCGCCGACACCCAGCTGTCCCTGGCCGGCTCCTACGACGGCCTGCGCGACGACCTGATCGGCTGGGACAACGCCCACGGCAAGCGCTACGGCTTCGCGGCCGGCGCCGCCGACGGCCAGGCTCCCAAGCAGATCGACGGGTTCAACGTCGAGGGCCTGGAGTTCGCCCCCGGCAGCACCAGCACCGCCTACATCGGCTTCCGCGCGCCGCTCACCCCGGCCGTCACCGGCGGCCGGGCGCTGCTCGTCCCGGTCACCAACCTCCCGTCCCTGCTGAACGGTTCGGCCGCGCACGCGACCTTCGGCGACCCGGTCGAGCTGGACCTCGGCGGGCTGTCCGTCCGTGACATCCGGCGCAACGACCTCGGCCAGTACCTGATCGTGGCCGGTTCCTGGGCCGCCGAGGACAACTCCGCCCCGTACGCGCTCTACCGCTGGAACGGTCAGCCCGGCTCCGCCCCGACCAAGCTGATCGACCTGCCGACCAGCGACTACGGCGCCTGGGAGGCCCTCCCGAACGTCCCGGACCTGGACGCCCCCGGCGCCCGCGCCCAGCTGATCACCGACGACGGCTCCGCCGACCTCTACAACGACGGCACCGCCGCCAAGGACCTCACCCACCCCGAGTGGAAGAAGTCCCGCAGCACCTGGTTCACCCTGAACTGACCGTCCCGCACCGGTCGCGCGCCGGGGCCCTTCGGCACATCCGCCGAAGGGCCCGCGGGCGTCCTGGAACGAACACGCTCAGAGTTCGACCAGCACCTTCCCCTTGCTCGCCGACCGGTCCCGGTAGAGGCCGCGGTAGGCCGCCGGGATGCTGTCGAACCCCCGGTGCACCGTCTCCTGGTAGGTCAGCTCCCCGCT
This sequence comes from Kitasatospora sp. NPDC057738, assembly GCF_042798815.1. NCBI lineage: Bacteria > Bacillati > Actinomycetota > Actinomycetes > Kitasatosporales > Streptomycetaceae > Kitasatospora > Kitasatospora sp. NPDC057738. The sequence continues at coordinate 143,978 of NZ_JBHVJT010000005.1, forward strand.
GCGGACCAGCGCCCCGAGGTCCCGCCGCAGGGCGGCCCAGTTCTCCTCGGTGAACCACTCCAGCGAGAAGATGCCCCGGATCGTGGTGCGCGGGAACATGATCATCGGCAGCAGCCGCGGCCCCGCCCAGTCCCCGCCGACCTGGCTCCCCCACTGCCAGCAGACGGCCACCCGGCTCTCCACCGCGAGCATGCCGAAGACCACGTCGGTCAGCGTCCCGCCGAGGCTGTCGAAGTAGCGGTCGATGCCCCCGGGAGCCAGCTCGGCCAGCTCCTTCTCCAGCCGCTCCGGCGCGTCGCCGTCGCGGTACAGCAGCACCCCGTCGAAGCCCAGCTCCCACAGCCCCGCCGTCTTCTCCGGCGACGCCGTGGTCCCGATCACCCGTGCGCCCCGGTGCTTGGCCAGCTGCCCGACCAGCGAGCCGACCGCCCCGGAGGCGCCGCCGACCAGCACCGTCGCCCCGGGGCGCACGTCCAGGAACTTCTCGACCGTCCCCCAGGCCGTCATCCCGGGCCCGCCCAGGATGCCGAGCGCGGTGGACAGCGGCAGGTCCTCGTCGTAGTCGGCCGGATCCAGCCGGCGGAAGGCCGGGAAGACCATCGGGAACGTCCCGGTCTGCCAGAGCCTGGGCGCGCCGTTGCTGACCAGGTGGCTGCGCCAGCCGCCGAAGCCCTGCACCAGGTCGCCCGCCGCGAAGCGCGCGGCGGGCCCGGCGTCCAGCACCTCCATGATCGAGTCCGCGCCCATGTGGTCGCCGATCGGCGTGTCCAGCGCGATGCCCTGGAGGTACGGGTCGACCGAGACGTACCGGGTGCGCAGCAGCATCTCGTCCGCCGCGAGCCGGACGTCCAGCTCCTCCACGACCTTCCGGTACATCCGCTCGACGTCCGGCACGCCGTCCACGTGCTCCCCGACGACCCACTTCTCGATCCTCACGAGGTGACTCCAAACTGGCGGTCGGCGGGGCCGACCGGTTCGATGAGCACGGTGGGCAGCGGTGCGCTGTCGTCCACCTCCGCGGTGAAGGGCTTGCCGTCGTCCCGGCAGATGAACTGGACGACGTGCCGGCCGGCCGCCGCCGCCCGGATCAGTCCGCCGGTGGTCGCCCAGACCCCGGAGAGGTAGAAGTTCGCCAGGCCGGGCAGCCCCGGGCCGTTGCGCTTGACCTCCTCCTCCAGCGTCTCGCCGCTCTCCACGAAGGGCTGCCAGCCCAGCACCGTCCCGTTGTAGTTGCCGGTGTAGCGGACCTGGGTGAGCGGGGTGGAGACGTCCTTGACGGCCACCGCCTCCCGGAGCCCGGGGTGGTGGCCGTCCAGGAACTCGACGATGGCGTCGCGCACCCGGCGCTTCTGCCGCTGGTACTCCCGTCCCCGGCCGACCGGCAGGGTGTGCAGTTCCTCGCCGCGCCGCACCCGGGGCTCCTGCTCCGGCCCGGTGCTCAGTTCCCGCCAGGGTTCGATGTCGCAGAAGTAGCTGGCGTACACCACGGTGGTGTCGGCGGGCGACAGTTCCGGGTAGTGCCGGCTGCGGAACTGGACGTTGATGCTCGGGTGCCGGATGCCGGTGAGCCGTTCGGCGACCTCGTCCTCCAGCAGGTAGGTGGTGCACGGGTCCCCGGCCGGGAAGGGCCGGCGCAGGCCGAGGAAGACGGTCACGTAGCCGGGGAAGACCATGCCCGGCTCGGTGATGGTCTGGGTGTACAGCCGGCGGTAGGTGTCGCTCAGGTAGCGGCCCTTGAGCAGGTCCATCATGGTGGTCCGGCCGTCGCAGGCGGCCACCACGATGTCGGCCCGCACCTCCTGGCCGTCGCTCAGCCGCACCCCCACCGCCCGGTCGCCCTCGATCAGGACCTCGGTCACCTTGGTGTTGTACGTGATCTCGCCGCCCAGCCGCAGGTAGCGCTGCTCGATCGAGTTGGCCAGCCCCAGCGAGCCGCCCTCCGGCACCCCGGCCGACTGGCCGGCGTGGCAGGCGAGCTGGAAGTAGTTGGGCAGCACCGGGAAGTTGGGGTGCTTCTCGTACAGGATGAAGTTGAAGGCCTCGCGCAGCAGCGGGCTCCTGAACTTCGCCGAGTAGTCGCTCATCAGCACCGTGATCGAGCGCCGGATCACGTTGAAGTACGGCAGGAAGGAGGCGAGCATCCGCGTCCGCTCCCACCGGCCCATCAGCCCGACCGGCTTGAGGAAGGGGTAACGGGCCAGCGCCAGACGGAACTTGCGCAGCCCCGCGCAGAACTGCCGGATCTGCCGGGCGTCCTCCGGGGCCAGTTCCAGCAGGTGGGCCTCCAGCCGGTCGGGGTCGGAGTAGAAGTAGACCGCCCCGCCGTCCCGGGTGCGCACCACGTTGAAGACGTCGAAGTTGCGCATCCGCTTGCCCTGCAGCGCGCCGAGTTCGAGCCAGATCTGGTGCATCTCGTTGCCCGGGCCGCTGCCCAGCAGCCAGCTGATGCAGCAGTCGAAGGTGAACTCCCCGCGGTCCCAGCCGGTGCAGCAGCCGCCGGGGATCTCGTGCATCTCCAGGATCCGGGTGCGGTAGCCGTTCATCCGCGCGAAGCAGCCGGTGGACAGGCCACCGAGCCCTCCGCCGATGATGACCATGCTCTGCCGGCCGCCGGTCGTCGTCCCGCTCACTCCGCCACTCCCACTTCCGGCGCTCCCACGGTGGCCCGGCCGAGTTGCGGCAGCCGGCCCCACTTGCCCGCGTGCCAGGGTTCCCGGTTGTCGCTCGGCCAGGCCCGGAACGGCCGGCCGAGCTCCTGGCAGAGGTACTGCGCGGCGAACCGTCCGCTGGTGGCGGCCCGGATCAGCCCGCCGAGCGAGGTCCACTGGCCCGCCATGGAGAAGCCGCTCAGCCCGGGCAGCCGCATCCGGTCCCGGTTGACCAGCCGGTTGGCCGCGTCCTCGGCCTCGGAGAAGGCCTGCCAGGCGAGGATGCTGCCGTAGGTGTTGCCGGTGAACCGCTCGGTGGTCACCGGCGACGCCACGTCGACGAGTTCGATCCGCGGGCCGAGCTCGGGGTAGGTCCGCTCCAGGAACTCCCGGACGAACGCGGCGACTTCCTGCTTGCGCGCCCGGTAGGCCCGGCGGTCGCTGCTCCGCAGGTCCTTCCAGGAGCGGTAGTCGCTGAAGTAGGTGCAGTGCAGCACCGACTTGCCGGGCGGGGCGAAGCCGTCCGCATAGGTGGAGCGCAGCTGCACCACCAGGCTGCGCTGGAGCGAGCCGGGCAGCCGCGCACCGTCCTCGGGCGACAGCAGGTAGGTGGTGCTGTGCGGTTCGCCCTCGGGCAGCGGGCCGTCGACGCCGACGAAGGCGGAGACCACGGCCGGGTACAGGTTGCCCGGCTTGTCGAGCAGTTCGCCGTACAGCTTCTCGGTGGCGGGGCTGGAGTACCGGCCCTCCAGCAGCCGGTCGAGCACCGTCGGACCGTCGCAGGCGGCCACCACGTGGTCGGCGAAGTGCCGGGAGCCGTCCTTGAGTTCCACTCCGATCGCGCGCCCGTCCTCGATCAGGATGCGCTCCGCCCGGCAGCGGTAGCCGATCACCCCGCCGAGCGAGGTGTAGCGCTCCTCCACCGAGCGGGCCAGCCCGAGCGAACCGCCTTCCGGGAAACCCGCGTTGCCGTTGTGGGCGGCCGCCAGGGTGTACAGGTACGGCAGCAGCGGGAAGCCCTCGGGCTCCTGGAGGAACATGTTGGGGAAGGCCCGCCGCAGCAGCGGGTCCTGGAACCGCTCGGCGAAGCCGCTCATCGGGGTGGTCGCGGTGCGCCAGAACAGCCGGAACGCGGGCAGGACGGTGCGCAGGGTGCGCAGCCGTTCCGCCGTGGTGCGCAGCGGCGGCGGGGTGAGGTCCCAGGGCAGCTCGATCGCGGCGTAGCGGCGCAGGTCCCGGCAGAAGGCCCGGATCGGCTTGGCGTCGCCGGGCGCGAGGGCCAGCAGGTGGGCCTCCAGCCGGTCCGGGTCGCCGTAGAAGGTGACGGCCCGGCCGTATTCGTCGACCACCCGGTTGAAGGTGTCGAAGCGGGTCACCGACTTGCCGTCCAGGGCGCCGAGTTCGCTCCAGACCTGGTGCGCCCCGGTGCCCTCGGCGGTGCCGATCAGCCAGTCGATGCAGTAGTCGAACAGGTAGCCGTGCCGGGACCAGGCGGTGCAGCAGCCGCCGGGCAGCACGTGCTTCTCGAAGATCCGGGTCTCCAGGCCGCTCATCTGCGCGTAGCAGCCGGTGGCGAGGCCGGCCAGGCCGGCCCCGATCACGATCACCCGGGGCGGGCCGCCGGCGGCCCGTTCCCTGGTGGACCAGTCCGGCCCGCGGTCAGCCGAGGACATCGGCGGTGCCCCCGGCCAGGATGGCGCCGGCCAGTTCGGCGTTGCGGGCGGCGAAGTCCCCGTCGAGCATCTCGGCGTGGGCGCCGTGTCCGACGTACACCGCGGTGCCCGTGGTGGAGGCACCGTGCCAGGAGCCCGGTTCGCCGCCCACGTGCACGGACAGCCGGTCGCTTTCGCAGACCACGTCCAACTGGGCCCTGACGGTTCCCGTGTTGGGCGTCCGGCTGCTGAACTCCAGGTAGTCCCTGGCCTGTTCGATGGTCTCCCGGGCGACGATCCGCGAGCCGGTGTGGCGGTGCAGGTGCTCGTGGAGTTCGCGTTCGAAGACGGCCAGGTGCTCCTCGCCGAGGTCGAAGGCCTCGGTGACCCGGTAGGCGTCCACCAGCAGCACCGAGGCCACCGTGCGTCCGCGCCGCTCCAGCTCCTTGGCCACCTCGAAGGCGAGGTTGCCGCCGAGCGAGTAGCCGAGCAGGACGTACGGCCCGGCGGGGTGCAGTTCCTCGACCAGGTCCGCGTAGCGGGCGGTCTTGTCGTCGCCGGTCAGGTAGTTGAAGGAGGCGATCCGGTGCTCCGGCAGGTGCGCGGCGAGCTGCCGGTAGACCAGCCCGTGGCCGCCGGCCGGCGGGAAGCAGAAGACCGTGCGGTCCTCGGGCGCCGCGGCGTTGAACCAGAGGTAGGGTTCGCCGCCGGCCACCTCGCCGGTGATGATCTGCTCGACGGTGCGGGCCATGCCGTGCAGGGTGGTGACCTTGAACAGCAGGCCGACCGGGATGCTGATGTTGAACTCGCTCTGCAGGTGGTGGATCAGCTCGATGAGCCGGATCGAGCTGCCGCCGAGTTCGAAGAAGTCGTGCTGGAGGCCGACTTCGTCCAGGCCGAGCAGGTTCTGCCAGTGCTCGGCGACCCTCGTCTCGTAGAGCGTGACGGGCGGTTCGTGCTGGGCCCCGGCGGTGTCGGCCTTCGGCTCGGGCAGGGCCGCGAGGTCCACCTTGCCGTTCGGGGTGAGCGGCAGGGCGGGCAGTTCGGTGAGGTAGGAGGGGATCATCACGGTGGGCAGGTGCTCGGCCAGGTGGCGGCGCAGTTCGCGGCGGTCCAGCACGGTGCCCTCGGCGGGCACCACGTAGGCGGCGAGGGCGGCCTCGCCCCGGGCGTCCTGGCGGACCGCCACGCAGGCCTGGGCGAGTTCCGGACGGGCGGTGAGGTGGGCCTCGATCTCGCCGAGCTCGATCCGGTGGCCGCGGACCTTGACCTGGTTGTCGATGCGGCCGAGCAGGTGCAGGGTGCCGGCGGTGTCCCAGTGGCCGAGGTCGCCGGTGCGGTAGAGCCGCGCGGGTGCGCCGTCGAGCTCCAGGGTGACGAAGCGCCGGGCGGTCTGCTCCGGGTCGTTGGGGTAGCCGGCCGCTACGCCCGCGCCGCCGATCCACAGCTCGCCGGGCACGCCCACCGGGACGGGCTCGCCGTACGGGTCCAGGACGTACACCGCACTGTTCGGGAACGGCCGGCCGATCGGCACCATCCGGCCGGGTTCCAGCTGCTCGGTCGGGCCCTCGTAGTAGGTGCTGTCGACGCTGGCCTCGGTCAGCCCGTAGGAGTTGACCAGCCGGGTCCGCGGGCCGCACAGGGCGCGCACCCGCTGGTGCTCGGCGGCCTTCCAGGAGTCGGAGCCGACGATCAGCAGCCGCAGGAAGTCCAGCGTCAGGCCCTCGCGCTCGCAGTGGGCCAGCAGCCCTCGGGCCACGGCGGGCACGAACTCGCCGCCGTCCACGGCCTCCTCGCGCATCACCCGGTACAGCCGGGCGGTGTCGAAGAGCAGCTCGCGGTCGACCAGGACGAGGGTGCCGCCGGTGCTGAGCGCCCGGGCGAAGTCCCCGGAGAAGACGTCGAAGGCGGTGCCGGCCATCTGGAGGTGCACCCGGACCTCGGTGTCCAGCCGGTACTCGGCGCGCCAGCCGGCGGTGACGGCGGCCAGGTTCCGGTGGTCGACCCGGACTCCCTTCGGCCGGCCGGTGGAGCCCGAGGTGTGGATCAGGTAGGCGGGCCGGTCCGGGTCGGCGGCGGGCAGCGGCACGGCGCCCCCCAGGACCGGCCGGTCCAGTTCCTCCAGGGTGACCGGCTCGGCGGGCAGGTCGGCGGGGAGCGGGCGCCGCTGGTCGACCACCACCAGCGCCGCTCCGGCGTCCGCCACCTGGTGGGCGAGCCGGTCGGCCGGGTGCCCGGGGTCGAGCGGCAGGTAGGCGGCGCCGGCCCGCCAGATCCCCAGCAGGGTGGTGATCAGCTCGGGCGACTTGTCCAGGCAGACCGCGACCACCGAGCCCTCGCCGACGCCGAGTTCGCGCAGTCTCACGGCGGTGCGCTGGGCCTGGCGCTCCAGTTCGCCGTAGGTCAGCCGGCGGACGCCGTCCCGGCCGGGCGCGACCACCGCGACGGCCTCGGGCCGTTCGGCGGCGGCCTTGGCGATCAGCTCGGGCACCGGGGTGTCGTGCTCGATCCGGCGCTCGGCGCCGCTGAATCCGGTGAGGAGCTCCCGCCGTTCGGCGTCACCGAGCATCCGCAGCCGTCCGACTGGCTCGTCCTCGGCGGCGCGGGTCATGGCGTCCAGCAGGTTGCGGTAGTGCGCGGCCAGCCGCTGGACGGTGGCGGGCTCGAAGAGGTCCGAGTTGTACTTGAAGACGCAGTGGAAGCAGCCGTCGGCGCGGTCCTCGTAGGCGGACAGCGTGAGGTCGAACTGGCCTTCCTCCTCGGGGAGTTCGATGTACTCCAGACGGTATCCGAAGCGCTCCACGGCGACCTTGTGGGTGAGCAGGATGAACATCGCCTGGAACACCGCGGAACGGCTCGGGTCGTGCTGGAGGCCCAACTGCTCGACCAGCAGCGGGAAGGGGTACTCCTGGTTGTCCAGCCCGCCGAGCACGCTCTCCCGCACCCGGCCCAGCAGGTCGGCCACGGTCGGCTCCCCGGCCAGGCTCACGTGCAGCGGCAGCGGGTTGACGAAGTAGCCGTAGACGGAGGCGAACTCCTCCTGGGTGCGGCCGGTGACCGGGCTGCCGACCACGATGTCCGGCTGCCCGGACCAGCGGTGCAGCAGCAGGTAGTAGGCGCTGAGCAGCACCATGAACGGGGTGGCGCCGTTGGCCCGGGCCAGCTCGTGCACCCGGGCGGTGAGTTCGGCGTCCAGCTGGAAGAACTCGGAGGCGCCGTTGTGGGTCTGCACGGCCGGGCGCGGCTTGTCGGTGGGCAGGGCCAGCACCGGCATCTCGGCCGGCAGGTGGCCGCGCCAGTAGTCGAGCATCCGCCGTGCCTCGGGCCCGGCCAGGAACCGGTTCTGGCGGTTGAGGAAGTCCAGGTAGCGGGCGGGCACCGGGGGCAGTTCCGGGGTGCGGCCCTGGCGCAGCGCCTCGTAGGCCTCGAACAGCTCCTCGATGAAGGTGAAGGTGGAGATCGCGTCCGAGACGATGTGGTGGACGGCCTTCATCAGTACCCAGCGGTCCGGCCCGCGCCGGAACAGCCTGAGCCGCACCAGCGGGTCCTCGGCGAGGTCGTACGGCCGCCGGTACTCGCGGACGATCAGGTCGTGGATCTCCTCCCACGGCCGGCCCTCGACGTCGAACAGCCCGGTGTCGGCCTCGGCCTCCTCCCGGATCCGCTGGACCGGGCGGCCCTCCTCGGCGGTGAAGGCGGCGCGCAGCTCGGGGTGCCGGGCGACGAGGTGGCGGAAGGCCCCGAACATCAGCTCCGGGTCGAGCTCCGCGCGGACCTCGACGGCGCCGCCGATGTTGTACGCGAAGCCGTCCGGGTGCAGCAGGCGCAGGAACCAGAGCGCCTGCTGGTTGTGGGTGAGCGGGAAGCGGGACTCGTCGGCGTACAGCTCGACCTCGGCCTCGGCCGGGGCGCCGTCGGCGGTGAGCCGCTCGGCCAGGCCCTCGGTGAGCAGGTCGACCAGGTCGCCGACGGTGCCGTTGCTGAGCAGGGCCACCACCGGCAGGGCGACGCCCTGTTCGCCGTGCACCCGGGCGCGCAGTTCCATCGCGAGCAGCGAGTCCAGGCCGTGCGCGCCGAGCCTGGTCTCCGCGTCGATCCGTTCGGCGCCGATCCGCAGCACGGCCGCGGCGGCGGCGGTGAAGCGTTCGACGACCAGCTCCCGGCGGGCCTGCGGGTCGGCCGCGCGGTAGGCGTCCAGGAAGCCGCCGGTCTCGACCGGGGCCTGCTCGGCGGCGCTCGCCGCCAGGTCGGCGACCAGCGGCGGCGGCGCCGGGTACCAGGCGAGGAAGGTCGGCCAGTCGACCACGGTGGCGACCAGCAGCTGGGCGCGGTCCTGGCCGAGGACGCGCTCCAGGACGGCCGTTCCGGCGTCCGGCGGCAGCGAGCTCATGCCCCGGGCGTCGCGGTAGTGGGCGACCAGGCCCAGCTCCTCGATCATGCCGGTGGCCCAGGGCCCCCAGTCCAGGCTGAGCCCGGGCAGGCCCTCGGCCCGGCGGTGGTGGGCCAGGGCGTCCAGGAAGGCGTTGCCGGCCGCGTAGTTGGTCTGGCCGGCGGTGGTGAGCAGCGAGGCGACGGAGGCGAACAGCACGAAGTGGTCGAGCGGTTCGTCCCGCAGCAGCCGGTGCAGCAGGTGGCCGCCGATCACCTTGGGGGCGTAGCCGGCGTCGAAGGCCGGCCGGTCCATCTGGGCCAGCAGGGTGTCCCTGACCTGTCCGGCGAGGTGGAACACGCCTCGGATCGGCGGGAGTTGGCGCTGCCGGTAGTCGGCGAGCCAGTCGGCGAGGGCGGCCTCGTCGGTGACGTCGATCGGGGCGAGCAGCGGTTCGGCGCCGAGCGCCTGGAGCTCGCGCAGGAAGGCGATCCGCTGCCCGACGGGGGTGTCCGGGTCGGTGTACGCCCACTCGGAGCGCTCGGGCAGGGCGGTGCGGCCGACCAGGATCAGCCGCCGGGCGCCGCGCCGGACGAGGGTGCGGCAGAGCAGCCGGCCGAGGGCGCCGAAGGCTCCGGTGACCAGGTAGCTGCCGTCGGGGCGCAGGACCGGCGGCAGCGGCCGGGTGAGGCCCTCGGCCTGCCGCAGCCGGCTGGTGAGCCGGCCGCCGGACCGCAGGGCGATCTCCTGCTCGTCCCGGGCGGCGAGTTCGGCGAGCAGCGCCTCGGCCTGGTCGGCGGCGTCGACGGCCGGGTCGAGGTCGATCAGGGTGCCGCGCTGGGCGACCAGCTCCTGCTGCCACAGCACCCGGCCGATGCCCCAGGCGGGGGCGCCGAGCGGTTCGACCCGGTCGCCGGGGGCGGCGGGCTGGGTGCCCCGGGTGACGATGTGCAGCCGGCCGTCCGGGCGGGCGGCGGGCAGGGCCTGGGCGAGGGCGATCAGGGAGTAGGCGCCGAGGGTCGCGAGCGGGCCGAGCCGGTCGGCGGTGGTGGCGGCGAGGGCGGGCTGGTCGAGGTTCCAGAGGTGGACGACGGTGGCGAAGCCTGGGTCGAGCTCGGCGAACAGTCGCCGGACGTCCTCGGCGGAGTCGGGCCGCACGGTCGAGTGCCCCTCGCCGTGCCGGTACTCGGCGCCGGGCCGGACCAGGTGGCAGCGGGCGCCCCGGCCGGTGGCCAGGGCGGCCAGCCGCTCGGCGAGGCCGCCCTCGTCGGCGAACAGCACCAGGTCGCCGGGGGGCCCGTCGACGGCCGGCGCGGCGACCTCCACCCAGTCGACCTCGGTGAGCCAGCCGTCGATGGTGGCCAGCCCGACGGAGGCCGGGGCCTGGGCGACGTCGGCGACCCGGAAGCCGGTGACCCGGCCGACCGGGGTGCCGTCCTCGGTGTAGAGCGCGAGGTCGCCGACGAGTTCCTCGCCGCTGTCCCGGGTGACGGTGGCGTGCACCCACAGCGGGCGGTCGCCGATCTCGTCGAGCCGGACCTCGGCGATCGAGACGGGGAGCCGGACGCTGCCGCCCTCGGGCTCCTCCAGCCGGGTGGTGAGCAGGGTCTGGAAGCAGCCGTCCAGCAGCACCGGGTGCAGGTGGTGGTCGGCCGCGTCCGGGCCGAGCTCGGCGGTCGGCCGGATCCGCGCGAGCGCCTCGCGGGGGCCCGCCCACACCTCGGCGATGGCCTGGAAGGCGGGCCCGTAGTCGTAGCCGCGCGCGGCCAGCTGCCGGTAGCAGTCCGGGCCGTCGAGGTGCCGCCCCCGGGCCCGGAGGGCGTCCGCGTCCAGTGCGGGGCCGTAGCCGCGGCGCTGGCCGGTGCGGACCCGGCCGCCGGCGTGCACGGCGGGCTCGCCGCCGGCGGGGGTGGAGGCGATGGTGAAGCGGGCGTCCTCCGGCCCGTAGCCGAGCTGGACGGGGACGGGCTCGGTCTCGGAGAGGAACAGCGCCCGGTTCAGCTCGATCTCGGCCAGCGTCACCTCGGTGCCGCCGGTCAGGGTGCGGACGGCCTGGGCGGCCATCTCCAGGTACCCGGCGGCGGGGAAGACGACCTGGCCCTCGATCCGGTGGTCGGTCAGGTAGGGCAGCCGCTCGGGGTCGAGCGCCACGGTCCAGCCGGGCTGGGCGCTCGCGGTGCGGCGGCCTAGCAGCGGGTGGTCCAGCTGCCCGAGCCGGACCTGCTCGACCGGCTTGGGCTCCACCCAGTACCGGTCGCGCCGCCACGGGTAGGCCGGCAGCGGTACCGGGCGGCCCGCCGGGTGCAGCGCGTCCCAGCTCAACTCGACGCCGAGGGTGTGCAGTTCGGCGAGACTGCGGGCGAGGCGCTCGGGCTCGTCCTGCTGCCGGCGGATCGACGGCAGGACGTGCGCCCGCTCCGCGCACTCGCGGATCGCGTGGCCGAGCACCGGGTGCGGGCCGATTTCCAGGAACAGTCCGTGGCCGTCCTCGGCCATCCGCTCGACGGCGGCCCGGAAGCGCACCGGGTTGCGGACGTTCTGCCACCAGTACTCGCCGTCCAGCTCCGGCCCGCGGGCGAGCCCCTCGCGGGCGGTCAGGTAGAGCGGCAGCCGCGCCTCCTGGGGCTTGATGACGGCGAGCGCGGCCACCAGCTCGTCCCGGATCGGGTCCATCCGCACGCTGTGGTACGGGACTTCGACGTCCAGCAGGCGGGCGAAGACGCCCTGCTGCCGCAGCTCCTCCGCCAGCTCGGCCAGCGCCTCGGTGTCCCCGGCCAGGGTCACCGCGGAGGGGCTGTTGATCGCGCCGAGCGAGATCCGGGAGCGGTACGGGCGGATGCGGCGCTCGGCCTCGGCCTCCGGCAGGCCGACCGCGAGCATGCTGCCGCTGCCGGCCAGGCGCTGCTGGAGGCGGCTGCGGGCGAGCACCACCCGCACGGCGTCGGCCAGGTCGTACACCCCGGCCTCGTGGAAGGCGGCGACCTCGCCGGTGCTGTGGCCGACCACCGCGTCGGGGCGCAGGCCGTGGCTCCGCCAGAGCGCCGAAAGGCCCACCTGGACGGCGAAGTTGGCGGGCTGGGCGAGCCAGGTCTCGGCCATCCTGGAGTCCGCCTCGTCCCGGCCCAGCTCGGTGAGCAGCGACCAGCCGGCCTGCGCGCGGATCTCCTGGTCGACGGCCTGCACGGCCTCCCGGTAGACCGGCTCGTGCTCGTACAGCCCACGGCCCATGCCCCACCACTGCGGGCCCATGCCGGTGAACACCCAGGCCAGCCGGCGCTGCCGGCGTTCCCGGGCGCGGCCCTGGACCACTCGCGGGTGCTCCTCGCCGCGCGCGTACGCGGCCAGCGCCTCGTCCAGGTCCTCCCGGGTGGAGTAGACCACCCCGAGCCGCTCGGGCAGGTGCTGGCGGCGGTGGGCCAGGGTGTGGCCGAGGTCGGCCAGGGAGGTCCCGCCGGCGAGCTCCTGCCGTACGGCGTCGGCCAGTTCGGGAAGTGCGGCGGTGTCCTTGGTGCTCAGCGGCAGCACCGAGCGGGCCGGCCCGGCCACCGGTGCGGCGGGATCGGGCCGCGGCGGCTCCTCCAGCAGCACGTGGGCGTTGGTGCCGCCGAAGCCGAAGGAGTTGACGCCCGCGCGGGCCGGCCCCCGGTGCTCTGGCCAGTCCACCGGAACGGTCGGGATCTCGAACGGCAGCGCGTCCAGGTCGATGCCGGGGTTGGGCCGCTCCAGGTTGAGGTGCGGCGGGATGCGGCGGTGCTTGATCGCGAGCGCGGTCTTGATCAGCCCGGCGACGCCGGCCGCCGCCTCGGTGTGTCCGATGTTGGTCTTGACCGAGCCGACGTAGCAGCGGTCCCCGGGCCGGCGGCCGATGCCGAGCACCCGGCCGAGGGCGGCGGCCTCGATCGGGTCGCCGACCGGGGTGGAGGTGCCGTGCGCCTCGACGTACTGGAGGCTGCCGGGCACCACCCCGGCCTCGGCGCAGACCCGCTCGATCAGGGTGACCTGGGCGTCCGCGCTGGGGACGGTGATGCCGTTGGTGCGCCCGTCCTGGTTGACGCCGGTGCCGAGGATGACGGCGTGCACCGGATCCCCGTCGCGCAGCGCGTCGGAGAGCCGCTTGAGCACGACCACGCCGACGCCCTCGGCCCGGACGTAGCCGTCGGCGGAGGCGTCGAAGGCGCGCGACCGGCCGTCCGCGGAGAGGAAGCCGCCCTTGGTCTCGGCGATCGTGTACTGCGGCGCCATGTGCAGCAACGCCCCGCCGGCCAGGGCGAGTTCGGTCTCACCACGGAGCAGGCTCTGGCAGGCGAGGTGGACCGCGACCAGCGAGGAGCTGCACGCGGTGTCGATCGAGACGCTGGGCCCGCGGAAGTCGAAGCAGTGCGAGATCCGGTTGGACACCATCGTCATCATGGTGCCGGTGGCGGTGTGCGCCGCGATGGTGCCGAAGTCGAGGTCGGCGAACTGGAGGATCTTCCAGTCGAGGGTGAAGGCGCCCATGTAGACGCCGACCTCGCGGCCGGCCAGTTCGCCGGGGCGCAGGCCGCCGTCCTCCAGGGCCTCCCAGCTGACCTCCAGGAGCTTGCGCTGCTGCGGGTCCATGTGTTCGGCCTCGCGCGGGCTGATCCCGAAGAAGTCCGGGTCGAAGGTGTCGAAGCCGTCGATGTAGCCGCCCCGGCCACCGATCAGCCGCCCCGGCTTGGCCCGGTCCCTGCTGCCCAGGGTGCCGGTGTCGTAGCGGTCGGCGGGCGTCTCTGCGAGACAGTCCCGGCCCTCGATCAGGTTGCTCCAGTAGGACCGGTGGTCGTTGGCGTGTCCTGGCAGGCGGCAGCCGATACCGGTGATCGCGATGCGTTCGCGGGGCACGGCGAAGGGCGAGGAGGTCATGGTCCAATCCGGGGGTGATGGCGTGGCGCCGGGGACACGGGCAAGTGGGGGCGGCCGCTCGGGCCGGGGTTCAGACGGACTGCTCGGTGGTCTTCGCCCGGCGCCAGGGGTGCAGCAGCGTGGCACCGAGCTCCCCGGTGGTGGGGAACGCGGCCGGGTCGGTGAGGCCGACGGCCTTCGGCACCCTGCCGGGCCGCCAGGTGAAGCTCCCGAACACGTGGTCCCAGAGCGAGAGGTCGGAGGCGTAGTGGCCGGCTTCGGCGAGGTCGGTGCTGTGGTGCAGGCGGTGGAGTTCCGGCCCGGCCAGGACGTGGCCGAGCGGGCCGATTCGGACTTCGATGTTGGCGTGGACGAAATACCCCTGAGCCAGGACGAATATTCCGACCACGAACACTGAATCCGGCGAGAATCCGATCAGCGCCAGCGACAGTTGGACCACGGACTGTGCGACGAGCACGTCCAGGAAATGATTCACGCCGTTGTTCGCGACGTTCACCTTGTCCGGGACGTGGTGCACCCCGTGCAGCCGCCAGAGCCACCGGTTGCGGTGGGACCAGCGGTGCACGAGGTAGTCGCCGAGCGAGCCGACCAGCAGCGCGAGCGGGATCTCCACCGCGAACGGCAGCGCCGGGTGGGCCGGGCCGAGCACCTCAACCAGCGTCGCCACCAGCCCCTGGGCCAGCGCTCCGCCGACCATGCTCAGCACGAAGTAGACGCTGTACCAGCCGAGTTCGCGTCGGCTCGGATGCCAGTCGATCCGGTACGGGATCACCCGTTCCAGGACCGCCAGGTATCCGAGGACGGCGACCAGGAAGAGCGGGGAGACCCGGTCCGGCGCCCAATGGAAGTGCAGGGTCGCGACGGCCGTGCACAGCACACCCAGGAGCAGCAGCGGGTGGGCGAGCCGGCGGGCAATGGCTGACAGCACGCGCCCCCCGTTCTTCGCGGACTAACGACTGGAAACGTCAGAGACTCTAGCGGCAGACTCGCGCCGTGACAGTCATTCGACGTGTTAACTCCATGAATGACCCGATCGGCGGACTATACGCTCACGAAGTTGACGTTCGTACGGCGTGAAGGGGGCGCATTTTCGAGAAGGCGTGGGAATTGGCGGCGTGCGACCGCATCTGTCCAGGTCGGCGGGCGCTGCTGTGCGCCCCTTCCGCGCCACCCCGCGCGGCCACCTGATCCAGCCAAACGGGCGACCGTCGCCACGGCCCCCGGAGCACCGCCCGATCAGGAGCGGGCCGGCTCCGCCAACCGGTGCGCGGCACGGGGCGCGTGCGCCGCGAGACGGTCGCGCAGACCGCGCAGCTCGTACTCGACCAGCGCGGGCAGGGCCGTCACGCCGGTCGCCTCCAGGGCGGGGCCGAGCAGTTCGACGGCCGTCGCCGGGTCGTGCGCGCAGACGTGGCAGTCGGCCGCCCGGACGATGAAGAGCAGTCGACTGGAGGGCAGTTGGTCCGGACCCAGCAGGCCGAGGGCGGTCTCGGTGGCGTCCAGCGCGCGGCGGGCCAGCCGGGGGTCGTCGGTGGCGGCGGCCAGGTCGCGCAGCGCGGCGGCCGCGGCGGACTCGACCCGCATCCGCATCGAGGCGATCGAGAGCCAGGGCACGTCGACCTCGTCCTCCGCGCCGATGTGGTCCAGGTGCGCCCGCGCCA
The DNA here is from genome assembly GCF_042798815.1 of Kitasatospora sp. NPDC057738. Classification (NCBI taxonomy): domain Bacteria; kingdom Bacillati; phylum Actinomycetota; class Actinomycetes; order Kitasatosporales; family Streptomycetaceae; genus Kitasatospora; species Kitasatospora sp. NPDC057738. Next base: position 159,192 of record NZ_JBHVJT010000005.1, read on the forward strand.
GCCCGATCTGCCGGACGGTCGCCCGCACGTCACCGGTGAGCGCGTACGCCCGGGCCCGGCTGATCCGGCCCATCGCGCCGGCCCAGTGCCGGTCCGGAGCGACCCGTTCGATCTCGCGGGCGTAGCCGAGCGCCGCGACCGGGTCGCCGTCCAGCCGGGCCAGGACGCTCATGTCGCTGAGCGTGCCGACCTGGGTGGCCCGGTCCACGGCCAGCCCGGCCCAGGTGAGGGCGCGGTCGTAGCAGGCCATCGCGGTGGCGTTGCGACCGTCCTGCATCCGCAGCGCACCGGCCGCGTGGGCGTGCTCGGCGGCCAGCCGGACCAGCGGACCGCGCTGCGCGGCGGGGGCGCCGGCGAGCCGGGCGAGCACCGCGTGCAGGGTGCGCTCCACGGCGGCGGCCAGGCCCGGCCGGTCGCCGGTCTCGCCGGAGCGCAGGTGGGCGGCGAGCAGCCCGGTCAGGGCGTGCGCGGTGACGTCGTCCAGCGGGCGCCCGGCGGCCGGGTCGGCCAGGCCCTCCGGGGCACAGAACTCGGCGTGCAGGGCGACGAGTTCTCCGGCCTCGGGGACCGCGCAGCCCTCGGCGCCGTGCAGCGGGCAGAGCAGGCCGTAGTCCGGCAGTCGCAGCGGAGCGGGGGCTGGGGGCGGGACGGGCGCGCCGGGCGCCGCCCCGCCCGGCAGCGGAGGTCGGAGCAGAGCGGGTGAGAAGGCGTCCAGCACGCACAGCTCGGCGCTCTCGGCGCGCTGGCACGCGGCGCTCAACTCGCCTTCCGCGCCGAGGAGCTCGTCGATCCGGTCGGCGACCCGGGGGGTGACCCGGCGGGCGCCGTGCTCGATCTTGCTGACCGCGGTGTGGTCGTAGCCGATCCCGGCGCCGAGCTGCGCCTGGGTGAGTCCGGCCCGGCGCCGCCAGTGCCGCAACCGGGCGCCGAACTCGCGCCAGGCGTCCTGCCCCCGGCCGGTCGGCGGTGCCGGCACCGCCGCCGCGGGGACCACACGGTTGCGCTGCACGGCTGCCTCCCCGGGCGGGTCGTCCTCGGCCGGTCGCAGGGACTGCCGACGGTTCCAGTGATTCCGACGACTCCGATGACGAGGACGGTACTCGATCGCCACCGGCTCCGTACATGAGGTGGTCTCAACCACTTGAAGGAAAGCCCAGCTTGACGCAAAGCCGGACCTGCGGGCTTGACGGAATTTGCCAACCCCTTGCCTCGCACGCACCAGGCATTGACCCGGGCATGACGTCGTGTGAGGGTTCGGGCACCCGAGCGCGGACGGCCCGCACGGCCGTCCCCCCGATGCGGCCCCCTGCGGTGTGCCACCGGCCTGCCGTCCGCGGTCGAGGACCCCCACACGCGAGGAGCCCCGATGCAACGCAGGATTTCCGCGGGAAGGTTGCTGACCGCGGCGACCGCCCTGACCGTGCTGGCCGGCATGATCGCCGCCACCGCGGGGCCGGCCACCGCCGCACCCGCCCCCTCCCCGGCGCCGCCGAGCGCCCTGGCCGCCGCCGTCAACGCCGCCGACGCGGCTGCGAACGCGGGATTGGACGGGCTGGCCAAGGGCCCGGGCGAGACGTACGAGCGCAAGGCCGTCACGCCCTGGCTCGGCGGCCTGTACTCCGTCTCGTACGAGCGCAGTTACCACGGCCTGCCGGTGGTCGGCGGCGACGCGGTCGTCCTCGCCGACTCCCGGGGCACGGTCCGCGCCCTGCAGTCCGCCGCCACCGGCCCCGTCGGCGGCTCGACCACCCCGCAGGTCAGCGCGGCGGACGCGGAGAAGACCGCCCGTACGAAGCTGGCCACCGTGGACTCGGTGGACTCCCGCCGCCTGGTCGTGCGGGTCAAGGACGGCACCGCCCGGCTCGCCTGGGAGACCGTCCTCAAGGGCCGCACCGCGTCGGCGCCCAGCACGCTGCACGTCTTCGTGGACGCGGCCACCGGCGAGGTGCTCGACAGCTACGACGACGTGCGCGCCGGCACCGTCAACAGCAAGTGGAACGGACCCGCCCCGGTCAGCATCAGCACCACGAGCTCGGGCGGCTCCTACTCGCTGCGCGATCCCAACCGGCCCGGCCTGTCGTGTTCCGACTACGGCACCGGGCAGGTCTTCTCCAAGTCGAGCGACTCCTGGGGCAACGGCAGCCCGTCCAGCAAGGAGACCGGCTGCGGCGACGCGATGTTCGCGGCCCAGAAGGAATGGGACATGCTCCGCGACTGGCTGGGGCGCAACGGCCACAACGGCAACGGCGGCAGCTGGCCCGTCAAGGTCGGCCTCAGTGACGTCAACGCCTACTGGGACGGCAGCACGATATCCATCGGCCACAGCCAGGCCAACGAGTGGATCGCCGCGATCGACGTGGTCGGCCACGAGTTCGGCCACGGCATCGACCAGTACACCCCCGGCGGCGCCAACAACGAGTCCGGCCTGGGCGAGGCCACCGGCGACATCATGGGCGCGCTGACCGAGTCGTACGCCAACGAGCCCTCGCCGTACGACTCCCCGGACTACACCGTCGGCGAGATGATCAACCTGGTCGGCAACGGCCCGATCCGCAACATGTACAACCCCTCGCTGGTGAGCAACAACCCCAACTGCTACTCGGCGTCCATCCCGAACACCGAGGAGCACGCCGCGGCCGGCCCGCTCAACCACTGGTTCTACCTGCTCGCCGAGGGCTCCAACCCCGGCGGCGGCAAGCCCACCAGCCCCACCTGCAACAACTCCTCCGTCACCGGCATCGGCATCAAGGACGCCGGCCGGGTCTTCTACGGCGGCATGCTCCTCAAGACCAGCGGCATGACCTACAAGCGCTACCGCACCGCCACCCTGACCGCCGCCAAGAACCTCGACCCCACCTGCACCTTCTTCAACCGCGCCAAGGCCGCCTGGGACGCCGTCAGCGTCCCCGCCCAGACCGGCGACCCCACCTGCACGCCGTCCGGCAACAGCGACTTCTCGCTCTCCCTCGGCCCGGCCTCCGGCTCCGTCCAGCCCGGCGCCTCCACCACGGCCACGGTGAGCACCGCGGTGACCTCCGGCACCGCCCAGACCGTCGCCCTGACCGCCTCCGGCCTGCCGTCCGGCGTCACCGCGAGCTTCAACCCCTCCTCGGTCCAGGCCGGCTCCTCCGCCGCCCTCACCCTGAACGCCTCCGCGACGGCCGTGGCCGGGAGCTACCAGATCACCGTCACCGGCACCGCCGGCACCACCACCCACACCGCCCAGTACAGCCTCACCGTCGGCGGCGGGGGCAACCCCGGCGGTCCCGCGCCCGACATCGACGTCGCCAAGATCCAGGCCCACCTGTCCCAGCTGAACAGCATCGCGAGCCAGAACGGCGGCCACCGCCGGGCGGGCAGCGCCGGGCACAGCCAGTCGCTGGCGTACATCAAGGGCAAGCTCCAGGCGGCCGGTTACAGCGTCACCGAGCAGACCTGCACCTCCTGCACCTACCAGTCCAACAACCTGATCGCCGACTGGCCCGGCGGCCCGGCCGACCAGGTCACCATGTTCGGCGCCCACCTGGACAGCGTCTCGGCCGGCCCCGGAATCAACGACAACGGCTCCGGCTCGGCCACCCTGCTGGAGAACGCGCTCGTGCTCGCCCAGCAGAACCCCGGCCTGACCCGGCACGTGCGGTTCGCCTGGTGGACCGGTGAGGAGCAGGGCCTGCAGGGCTCGCAGTCCTACGTCGGCCAGCTGGGCTCCGCCCAGCGCTCCGCGATCAAGGCGTACTACAACTTCGACATGATCGCCTCGACCAACGCCGGCTACTTCATCAACAACATCAACTCCGCGGCCTCCGCACCGATGAAGGCCTACTGGGACTCGCTGAACCTCAAGCCGGAGGAGAACGTCGAGGGCCAGGGCCGCTCGGACGACTACTCCTTCCAGCAGGCCGGCATCCCGACCTCCGGCTACGCGGCCGGCGCCAGCGACACCAAGACCTCGGCGCAGGCGGCCAAGTGGGGCGGCACGGCGGGCCGGTCCTACGACTCCTGCTACCACTCCTCCTGCGACACCACCGCCAACATCGACGCGACGGTGCTGAACCGCAGCGCCGACGGCGTGGCGTACACCATCTGGAAGACCTCGGTCGGCGGCACCACGCCCACCAACGACTTCTCCGTCTCGGTGAACCCCACCACCGCCACCGTCAAGCCCGGTGAGACCACCACCGCGACGGTCGCCACCTCGACCACCTCCGGCTCGGCCCAGACGGTCAACCTGACCGCCTCGGGCGCACCGACCGGCGTGACGGTCTCCTTCAACCCGTCCTCGGTGCAGTCCGGCGGCTCGGCGACGCTCACCGTCGCCACCTCCGCCTCGACCCCCACCGGCACCTACAACATCACCCTGACCGGGACCGGCTCGGCCACCCACAGCACCAGCTTCTCCCTGGTGGTGGGCAGCGACTCGCCCAACCCCGGCGGCACCTGGACCGCCGGCACCACCTACCAGGCCGGCGACATCGTGACCTACAACGGCGTCAGCTACCGCTGCCTCCAGGGCCACACCGCCCAGGTCGGCTGGGAGCCGCCGATCGTGCCCGCCCTCTGGCAGCAGGTGTGACCGGGACGCCCTGACACCCGGTGAAGCCGCTGCGGAGGGGGGCGTTGGGGGGGGAGGAGAACGGAGAAGACGTGGCCCCTGGCCACCAAGGGTCCGGACCCGGACACTTCCCACCCCGTGGG